>JAIRMO010000238.1 GCA_031258625.1 Spirochaetaceae bacterium
GTGAGTTTAGTAAACTCGTTCAGCAGAGTCGTCTTCTCTTTTTTCGTTGCCTTTTGATACCGGGGCTTGTATTCCCGTGTTACCGCTTGTTTTTGTCGCATAGTTACCCCCATTCGGACACCCTCCTTTGAGCCTCCCTATTATGATTGGGTAACATTTTCAATTTGAGGCATGGGAGGTTTTGGGTTACTTTTTTAATGAGGCAACGCGGGGGCTTGTATTTTACCGGTTCTTTGGATTATTATAAAACCATACGAGGTTTATCAGGTTGAAAAGGATCCTTTTGGGTTTTTTCCTATTAAATGAGTTTTTTATCCTTTATGCCCAGGAAATTATTACCGCTGAACGGTATCTTGAATCCGTGGGGGAAGTTTACGGAAATGTCCGGGATTACGAGGCGCGGATCGTTATTCGCTCGGGGAATAGCACCATGTACGGGACGGTAAGCCATCTTATCCCGTCATTTTTGCGGATCGATTTTACCAGTCCCGCCAACCAGGTCATTCTGTATGACGGAAACCTCCTCACCATGTACCTCCCCGAATATCAGGCGGTTTTGAACCAGGTTATTTCCGCGTCCCGGCGGCCTTCGGGGGCGTCCATGGCCACCGCCCAGGGGATTTTGCTTCTCCGGCGCAACTATGTCCCCGCTTTTGTGACCGACCCGTCGCCGGTACCGCTGGAATCGGGTTCAAATGAGATGGTTGTCAAGCTGCGTCTTACCCGGAGGGTGGGGAGTGAAAATTTCAGGGAGATATTTTTGGATATAGCCTCCGATACCAAGCTGATCCGGCGCATAGAGGGGAGGACCATTACCGATAGTACGGTCCGGTTTGATTTTTCAGAAACGACAATCAACCAGGGTATACCGGAACAGCGGTTTATCTATGATTCCCCTGCTTCGGCCAATTTGTACAATAATTTTTTATTCCGGGATAGTGAATAAATGAACCTTTTTAAAATCCCGGTTCGGGTGGTTTTTTCGCAGTTTTTCGCAGAAAAACGAGAAAAATAATCGGGCAACGCTGATTAGCCGCACGTTAATCGGCGTTGCCCTAAGATTTCAAAACGTGAGGTTTTGAAGAAGTCTCAAATTATAGAAGCCGTTCCAAAACCCCCTCGTGTTTTGGAATAAGCTCATAATATCCATCTGATGTTTAACTCAAGACCGCGGACGGGAGGAAAATCCTGTGGAATCTCTTGGAGAAAAATTAAAATCTGCCCGGAAAAGCAAGGAATATAGCCTTGATTTTGTGAGCCGGGATACTAATATAGCCGGCCGTTATCTGGAAGCCCTGGAACGGGAAGATTTTTCCGTGTTTCCCGGAGAAGCCTATGCGCTGGGTTTTTTACGGAACTACGGTGAATATCTGGGGCTCCAGGCGGAGGAGCTTCTTTCCCTTTACCGGGCTTTAAAAATTCAGGAACAGTCTGTTCCGGTGGAAGCCCTCTTAAAATTCCATCCCCGAATCTCCCGGATCCTGATAACTGTTTTTCTCATTCTGCTGGTCCTGGGGCTTGCCGGGGGAGGAGTCTATTTGTTTCTCCGTAATTCCTCCGCCGAGGTTGTCGCCGAGGTTAAGCCCCGGGAGCCGGCGGTCTATACCCTGGAGGGGCCGGCCATGGAACGGCGCTTTTACCGGGGGGATGCGGTCCTTATTCCCCTGGAAACTACCCAGTACCGGCTGGACCTCTCCAAGATCGAGGAAATTCTGACGATCGCCACTCCAAGCGGACCGGTATACCTTGATATCAGCCAGGAAGTGAATGTAGACCTTAATGGGGATGGGCTTGGGGATATCAGGGTAACCGCGGCGGATTTTGTCAAAAACGACAGCGCCATCGGCGCCTTGATCCGGATCGAACAGAACAACGAGATACATATTGCCGAAAGCCCCCCTTCGGAGGTTTCTACCGATCCTTCTCCGCAAAATTCCAATCCTCCGGTGTCCGCTTCGGCAGCTACGACGGTTTTTTCCTCCCCTACCCCCTATCCTTTTACCCTGCAAGCGGTTTTTCAGGGGTATTGTATGTTTCGCTGGGAAATTCTCGCGGAGCGGGATCGGCAGGGCCGGAATGAACGTTACTTTCAAAGAACCGATGAACTCAATGTACAGGCCCAAAACGGCATCCGTATTTGGGCTTCCAACGCCATGGTGGTAAAACTTCAGGTTATAGGCGGCGGACGGACCATGCCCCTGGAAATAGGCGATGCCGGCGAAGTGGTGGTGGCGGATATCCGCTGGATTCGGGATGAAGACGGCCGGTATAGACTGGTTCTGGCCCATCTTGACTAAGACCGTGCGGTATTACCTTGATCCCTTTGGGTGTGTAAAAAACCAGGTCGATGCGGAGACCATGATGGGAGCCCTGGATAAATCCGGCTGGGCGGCGGCAACGGATCCCGCGGAGGCGGATTTGATTATAATCAATTCCTGTGGTTTTATACAAGCGGCCAAGCAGGAATCCATAAACGCCGTCCTGGGATATAAAAAGGCATATCCGGAAAAAAAAGTCCTCCTCGCGGGTTGTTTGGCCCAGCGTTATGTTTCGGAGCTGGCCGAATCCCTGCCGGAGGCGGATTTGTTTTTTGGGAACCGGGACCTTTCCCGGATCACCGATGCGGTCTATTCCGCCCTGCACGGGGATGGCCGGGTCCTGGTCCCGGAGCGCGGGGCCGGGGAAAAAGCGGAAGCCCTCCCGCCGTCGGGGGAACGGCCCCTCTTATCCATGCCCGGTTCCGCCTATGTCAAAATTTCCGAAGGCTGTAACAACCGCTGTTCCTTTTGCGCCATACCCCTGATCCGGGGGCCCCAGCGTTCCCGGCCGGTGGAGCATATAGTCCGGGAATGCCGGCAATTATTGGACCGGGGGATCGTCGAGTTGAACCTTATTGGTCAGGATCTGGGCTCCTATGGCATTGATATTTCCCGGAACAAGGGGGCCCTTCCCCAGCTTCTGGAAGCCCTGTCCCGTTTAGCGGGCCCTTTTTGGGTGCGCCTCCTCTACATTCACCCGGATAATTTCCCCCGGCCCATCCTGGATATCATCCGGCAGGACCCCCGGTTTCTCCCCTATTTTGACCTCCCCTTTCAACATGGATCCTCAAGGATCCTCCGGGCCATGAACCGCCGGGGGAACTCCGAAACCTACCTGTCCCTCATAGATGAGATCCGAAGGGTCCTGCCGGACGGGGTGATCCGGTCCACCTTTTTGACGGGTTTTCCCGGGGAAACCGAAGAAGATTTCCGGGCCCTCCTGGAGTTCCAGGAAAAAGCCCGGCTGGATTGGCTCGGGGTCTTTGTGTATTCCCGGGAGGAGGATACCCCCGCCTATGCGCTGAAGGGCCGGGTCCCCGGAAAGCTGGCGGCGGCCCGGAAGTCCCTGATCGAAGAACACCAGATCCCCATCACCCGGGAACGGATGGAACGTTTTATCGGCAGGGAACTGGCGGTCCTGGTGGAGGAGAGTTTTCCCCCCCCGGATCCTGCGGCCCCCGAGGAGGGGGACCTTTACCTGGGCCGCCTTTTTTCCCAGGCGCCGGAAGTGGACGGCGCCGCGGTGATCCGCGCGGAGGGGGAATTAGTCCCGGGGACCCTGATCCGGGGCCGGGTTTTCGCCCGGGCCGGGTTTGACCTGGAAGTCGCCGCCCTGCCGGGAGGGCCCGCTTCATGACCGGCGGCGTGGGGATTCCCCCGTACCTCGAAACCCTGAACCCCGAACAGCGGCAGGCGGTACTCCATGAGGGCCGGTCCCTGCTTATCCTGGCCGGGGCCGGGTCGGGGAAAACCCGGGTGATCACCACTAAAATAGCCTACCTGGTACGGGACCGGGGCATGGATCCCCGGTCGATTCTGGCGGTAACTTTTACCAACAAGGCCGCCCGGGAAATGGCCGAGCGGGCCCGGCTCATCGACGACCGGGCCGGGGAAGCCATGCTGCGGACCTTTCATTCCTTTGGGGCCTGGTTTCTCCGGCGAAACGGTTCCCAGGGGGGGCTCGATCCGGGGTTTGTCATCTACGACGACGACGATTCCACCGCCCTCCTGGGGACCGTCATGGAAAACACCTCCAAGGCGGTGGTAAAAGAGACCGCCCACAGCATTGCCCGGGCCAAGGACTACTTTCTTAGCCCCCAGGACCCCGAATTGGACCTTATCAGCTACCGGAAGGATTTTCGGGACATCTACGCCCGGTACGAGGAACGGCTCCGGCAGATCGGTAATGTGGATTTTGGGGATCTTATCAAAAAGCCGGTGGAGATCCTCCGGGCCGTGCCGGAAGTTGCCCGGCGCTTCCATGATCGTTTCCGGGTTATCCTGGTGGACGAATACCAGGATTCCAATATCGCCCAGTTTGAACTGCTCAAGGAACTCACCGGCCCCGAAACCTCTGTTTGTGTGGTGGGGGACGATGATCAATCTATCTACCGGTTCCGGGGGGCGGAGGTAAAAAACATCCTGGAATTCCCGGATCGTTTTTCCGGTACGGATATCATCCGGCTGGAACGGAATTACCGGTCCACGGTTCCCATCCTCAAGGTGGCCTCATCAGTGGTGGATAACAACCGGGACCGGCTGGGAAAGACGCTCCGGGCCGAACGGGGAGCGGGCAAAACCCCGGTACTGGCTTTTCTTCCCGACCAGGATGAGGAGGTTGTTTTTTGCGCCAACCTGATCGAACGCTCCCGGGGCAAGGAACCAGAGGCCGCCTATTCGGATTGGGCGATCCTCTACCGGACCAACGCCCAGTCCCTGGGATTCGAGACGGAATTCCTCCGGCGCCGTATCCCCTACCGGGTGGTGGGGACCCTGAAATTCTATGAACGGGAGGAGATCAAGGACGCCCTGGCCCTGCTTTCCTTTTTGGTGAACCCCCGGGACGAGGTGGCCTTCCGCCGGGTGGTGAACAAACCCAGCCGGGGGGTAGGGGCCGCCACGGTGGACCGCATCCTGGGGGAGGCTTTCCTGGGGAGCCCCATAGGGGCTTTTAGGCCCCTGGATCGGGGGGCGGGAGCGGAGGCCGCGCCCTCCTTCGCCCGCCGGCTGATGTCGAAGGAGGAAGCCGCGTGTTCCCAAGAGACCGCCCTCCAGGGGCAGGAAACCCACTGGTGGGGGGGGGACGAAGCGGGGATCGCCGACGGAGACCTGGCGGCGGCGGCACAACGGCTCCTCTCCTCGTTACCCGCCAAGGCCCAGTCGGGGATCACCGCCTTTCTCGCGGTGATGGAAAAGGTCCGTTCCACCCTGGCGGAAACCGCTGAAAAAAAGGGGGAAAAGCAGGCGGGAAAGGCCAAACACGAGGGGCTCCGCGCCGGGGAGGGGCTTTCCCTCTGCGTGGTGCAGTTGGTGATGGACGCGGGGATCGCCGAATACCATAACTCCCATGACGAAGTATCGGGGAACCAGCGGCTCAACAACCTCCAGGAGCTGGCCAACGCGGCGAGTCTTTACCCCGCCACTATGGAGGGGCTTCTGGAATTTCTGGAACACATCGAACTGGATCGTTCCCTGGAGGAAGAACGGAAGGAGGATAAGGATAAACCCCATGATACGGTTACCCTGATCACCTACCATAACACCAAGGGGCTTGAGTTCCGGCGGGTCATCATGACCGGGCTGGAACAGGGGGTGTTTCCACGGGACGATAAGGAATGGGAGGATCTGGAGGAGGAGCGGCGGCTTTTTTACGTGGGCGCTACCCGGGCCATGGATGAGCTTTACCTTAGCTCCTGCGCGGTCCGCCGGATGTACGGTCGTACCGCCCCCATGGAACCCTCTTTGTTCCTGCGGGAAATTGACCAATCCTCCCTCCGGGTTATCGGTACGGTCCCCTATGGGTTCGCAAAAAACCCGGCCGCAAAAAAGGCCCCTTCCCCCAGGGCCAAAGGCGTCCTCTCCTCCGACGGCCGCTGGCAGGTGGGCTGCCGTCTTTTCCACGACGACTACGGCTACGGCGGGGTGACGGAGATCCGGGAAACCGAAGAGGGGCCGGTGATCCTGGCCCGGTTTGATACGGGGAAGGAACTCCGTTTTTTAAGCCTCTACCAAAGCTCCCGGATAACCAAGATAGAAGAGGAATAACCGGTATGGAAACAAAAGAAGCGGATCCCGCGGGCCTCCTGCGGCAGATACCGGCGATACGCCGGGCCCGGGATTTCCGGCTTTATACCGATAGGGGCCGCCGTTTGGTTGATCTGTGGCAGCTTGGGGGGGCGGCCGTCCTGGGGCATACCCCCGCGGGGGTTCTCCGGGAGTTTAAAAACACCGCCGAACGGGGGCTTTTCGCGCCCCTTCCCCATCCCCTGGAGGGCCGTTTTATTAAGGCCCTGGCCCGGCTTTTCCCCGGAGGGGATTTCCGGGTATATGCCGATAAATTTTCCCTTCACCGGGCCCTGGACCTTGCGGGCAATGACGCCGGGGAGGTTTCCCTCTGGCGGCCCTTTCTGGGGGAGCCGGCTTTTGCCTTTTCCCCGGACGCGCCGGTACTGCATCCGGTCCTGCCCCTTCCCTGGCCCGGGGCGCCCCACGTTCTGGTCCTGGAAAAATCCCGGGGCCGCTTTTTCCCCCCGCCGGCTCCGGTTTCTCCGGTGATCCTGGCCGTTGCGGCCCGGGGTATCTACGATCTTCTCACCGCCCCGGAACGGGGGAGCCCGCGGTTCCCCAAAATAGAAAAGGCCCTGGCCCAAGGCCGGTGGCGCCGCCGGGGCATATACCTCACCCTGCCGGAACCCCCGGACGCGGCTTGTTACGCCGATCTTTTCCGCGATTTCCTTGATCGGGGTTTCCTGCTCCCCCCGGACACCGGCCAGCCCCTGATCCTGCCGGGGCTCCTCTCCCCCGGCGAAGAAGCGGCCCTGGCGGAACTGCTCTAATTGGGGGCCAGGCCCTTTTATGCCCCGGAGCGGGGGGCAGGGAGGGAAGGCCGCTCCCCAGGATAAACGCATAGAAATTCGCGTCCTCCTCTTTTGGGCGCATTTCCGGCGCAAAGCGCCGGAAACCGGGCTTTCCGCTCCAATTCCTTACGGTATTTCCGCTTCAATCCCTTGCG
>JAIRMO010000002.1 GCA_031258625.1 Spirochaetaceae bacterium
AAAAACTGGCCGAAAGAGCCGGAATTTCCACGCCCTTTGTCGCCATGATAGAGGTTTCCCGCAAATTCCCCACCCCGGCCGTGCTGGACCGGATCGCCGGGGCCTTGAACATCAAAACCTATCAGCTCTTCGCCGTGCCGCCTTCCCCCGAAGACGCCCTGGAGATGCTCAGGCAGGATATTGTCGGTGAAATAGAGGAGATTGTCGTAAAAGCAATCAACCAACCCCGCCGCAGAGCGGACGGGGTATGGTTGGTTCGAGAGGAAATTTATAGTACTGGGGGTTTGCTACCCCGCCATCATCGACAGAGGATTGAACCGCCCCAGAGGCTCCCCCGCCGGAAGGCGGGTTCTTGGGTATTAAACCCCCATCGAATAAAAGAAGCCCTCGCCGGGGAACAAGGAAAAGTGAAAAATTAAGAATGAAGCGTTAATTACGCTGCCCTTTTCCGGAAGCCCCGCCCCCTGTATTCCTCTCTTAATTGAGGCCGTTCCAAAACTACAGGCTCAATTCTTCACTTTTCGCCGAAGAGGTCCAGGGTCCCGGTGCGCCATTCCTCCAGAGCCGCCATCACCAGCCGCTCCATCTCCGGCCAGGAATCGGCCCGGGGGCCGGGAAGCTCCCGGTTGGTGGAATTGGTAAATACGATGGTTCTGCACCCATGGTCCCGGAGCCGGAGGATGTTGGAGGGGGTGTCGTCAATATACACATGGGCCCCCACCGCGCCCTTGTCGTTCATAAAACACAGGTCCCAATAGGGAATATCGTAGCTGTCCAGCCAGTCCACGGTCTGGGTGATGGAGGTCCGGTGGGAGTATTTGATAAAGATCCGGTGGGTGATGATGCGGATCCGGATCCCGTGATTGGAGAGTTTCCGCAAAACCGCCGGGGCGTCCCGAATGGGCTTCATGTCCCGGAAAAGGTTCCGCTGGGTTACGGCAAAACGGTGGAGCCGGTCATATCCGCCGTACTCGTTAATCCCCCATTCCTCAAGGCCGTAACCGACCTCTTCGGTCAGGGATTCCACCGGCTTATTGAGCCACTCCGCGGCGATAACCCGCATGGCCCCGTAAAAGTCCCCCACCACCCCGTCCAGGTCCACCCCCAGGATAAAACTACTCTCATCCATATCGTATTACCTCTTGTATTACCATATATTACATTTTTGTATTACAAATAGTTATACATATTTTGAAATGAGGATCACCATACTATGTCCCTGAACCGGATACGTATCCGGTGAGGAGAGGGGCCGCTCTTCCCCCGGCCGGGCTATGTCCTCCGGGGGAGGGAGGCTCGTATCCACCGCCCTGACCCAGTTTTTTCCTTCCAGGGCCTCGCAAACCACAAAGGGGATCCGCTTTTCCCCCCCGTTAAACATGATAAAAAAGTCATTATCATCCTGATCCGCCAGGATGTCCGCCCGGCTGCCGTCCATCCGCAGGGCGAGGCAGGTCTCCATCTTGTCCCAATCCGGGGAATTGCCCTTTTCATCGAACCAACTGATATCGGGGATGGCGTTGTAATTACCGTCCCGGCCGGTATAAAATTCCGGGCGCATAAACCCATGGTGCCGCAGCCGGAAGGCGATCATTTCCTTGACAAAACGGAAAAGGTTCCGGTTTTTTTCCAGAAAAGACCAGTCGTACCAGGAAATTTCGTTGTCCTGGCAATAGGCGTTGTTATTCCCCCGCTGGGTCCGTCTCAATTCGTCCCCTCCCAGGATCATGGGGGTTCCCAGGGATACCATCAGGGTGGCGATAAAATTCTTTATCCCTTGTACCCTCAAGGTTTCTATTACCGGGTTCATGGATTCCCCTTCTATTCCGTAATTGGAACTGTAATTCGCGTCCCCCCCGTCCCGGTTATCTTCCCCATTGTCTTCATTGTGTTTTTTTTCATAAGAAACCAGATCCCACAGGGTAAACCCGTCGTGGCTGGTAATAAAGTTAATCGAATGGAAGGGCTT
The DNA here is from genome assembly GCA_031258625.1 of Spirochaetaceae bacterium. Taxonomy (GTDB): domain Bacteria; phylum Spirochaetota; class Spirochaetia; order Treponematales; family Breznakiellaceae; genus JAIRMO01. The sequence goes on from JAIRMO010000002.1 coordinate 1,970, forward strand.
TCTCCCGTCCCGGAGGTACAGGTCGGAACTCCCCGAAAGCCGGGTCGCCAAATGCCGTACCTGATGGGGATCGTTCCGCCAATACTTCCGGATATCGTCACGGTAGCGGTCGTTCCACTCCGCCCAGAGGCCCCCGGGGAACCAGCCCACCTGATAGGCCCCCCCGGCGTCCCAGGCCTCGGCGATGAGTTTGGTGTTCCGCAAAACCGGGTCCTCGGCGATCTGTTCCAGTACCGGGGGATTTTCCATGAGCCGCCCGTGCTGATCCCGGCCCAGGATCGACCCCAGATCGAATCGGAAACCGTCCACATGCATCTCCGTTACCCAGTAGCGGAGGCAGTCCATGATCAGGGCCCGCACCACCGGATGGTTGCAGTTCACCGTATTCCCGCAGCCGGAATAATTCTTGTAGTATCGTCTGTTTTCATCCAGAATATAATAGATCGTGTTGTCCAGACCCCGGAAAGAAAAGGTCGGCCCCCGCTCATTCCCCTCGGCGGTATGGTTAAAAACCACGTCCAGGATCACCTCAATGCCGGCCTTGTGCAGCTCCCGGACCATCTCCTTGAATTCCCGCACCTGTCCCCCGGGGGTTTTATCCCAGGCATAGGACCCCTTGGGGGCAAAAAAAGCCGCCGTAGAATAGCCCCAGTAATTCACCAGGGGTTTCCCGGTCCGGGGATTCACCCGGGGCAGTTCCCGCTCGTTGAATTCCTGGATGGGAAGAAATTCCAGGCTGGTGATGCCCAGTTCCTTGAAAAAGGGAATCTTCTCCGTCACCCCCCGGAAGGTCCCCGGATACCGGGCCCCGGAACTGGGGTGTATGGTGAGGCCCCGGACGTGGGTTTCGTAGAGGACGCTGAACCGGAGGGGGTAATTCAGGGGAAGATCCCCCTGCCAGTCAAAAGCGTCGTCAATCACGATACACCGGGGCTGGGTGGCCGCATCGTCCTTATACGAATAGGAAAGGTCCGTGGAGAGCTCCCGGGGGTTGTACCCCATGCAGGTCTGAAGGTCCCAATAGTCAAAATCCGTCAGGGCCTTGGCATAGGGATCGAGCAGGGTTTTATGGACATTGAAACGGAACCCCTTTTCCGGGAGATAGGGCACATCGACCCGGTACAGGTAGAGGGCGCCCGCTTTAAGGTCCCGAATATGGCAGTGCCAAATATCCCCGGTCCGGTTTTTGTGCCGGTCCAGAACAATTTCCGTATAAGCGCCGTCCGATGCCGGAGACTCAAACAGGATCAGGATCACCGAATGGGCGTTCCGGGAAAAAAGGGAAAAATTGACCCCCGTATCAGTTATTACCGCGCCTAGAGGAAGGGGCCGGCCATTCTCAACAATGAAATTACCAAAACTCATAGCTCCATCCTATACAATAATACAAAAAAACGAGGCAGTTTCAAAACCTTATCTTTTTCTGGCCTTACGGAATAATTCAACAAAATACCGGGGTTCGATATTCCGGGCGCCCAGGGCATTCTTATAATCCAGGGGCATCCCCAGGTCCAGAAAGGCAAACCCCCTATCCCGGAGATACCGGGTCATCAATATCATCTGGACGGTCCCGGCATTATCCTCATCATAATACCCGGAATAACTGGTGTATACCCTGCCCGCGACCACCCCAAATTCGCCGGCCTTTAATTCGCCGTTCCGGTAGACCCCAAAGGAAACGGGCCGTACCCGGGGCTTATCCAGGCCGCGGATCAGGCGGATGTTTTCCCTTAAAGGGGCGGTAAGCCAGTCATCCCCGTGAATTTCAACACAGCGGTTCATAATCCACTCAAAATCCCGGTCCACCCCCAGCTCATACCGGGAAAGCAGGGGTTTAAGGCTCTTTTTCACATGGAGATCCTCAAAAAAAAGCACCGATCGGATAAGATGGAGCTTGGGAAGCAAGAGATACTGGGGTTCCGCATCCTCCTCCGCGCCGAGGGCTCTTCCGTAACTTCCGTTGACATGACCAGGAACCCCGCCGCCATAAGATCCGCGATAAACGTCGGTTCAAAATCGGTGGCCAGGCAAAAATCCTCGGCATAATTAACATCCAGCAGCGCATCTACAGTATGGTCCAGGTCGTCCTGGGGAAAGATAACCGCATAGCCGGTTGGGGTAAAGCGAAGATGTAACGCATCCATGAGTATTGTAGCATATCACGGTTCCCGGGGGATCACAAGCAGAATCGCACCGGCCCCAGGGCAACCGCATTATAAAACCTCTCAAGAAAAAGGGAAAAAAGCCGAGAGGGAAGGGATGGAGGGGAAAAATGGACATACGAAGCGAACTTGCCCAGATCCCGGACCCCCGGATCGACCGCTGTAAAAAACATAATCTGGTGGATATACTGCTGCTCTGCAGTATCGCCATGGTCTGTGGGGTGGAAAGCGTGGAAGACATCGACTTTTTTGGTGAAACCCACGAGAACTGGTTGAGGAAGTATCTGGCCCTGCCTCACGGGATACCCAGTGCCGATACCATTCTGCGGGTCTTGGGCCGGATAGACCACCGGAAGGTTGAGGGATGTTTTCTCTCCTGGACCCGGGGGTATTTTCGGGAACGGATGAGTGCGGGTTCGGTTATAGCGGTGGACGGGAAAACGG
>JAIRMO010000049.1 GCA_031258625.1 Spirochaetaceae bacterium
CCCTTCCCTCTCGGCTTTTTTCCCTTTTTCTTGAGGGGTTTTATAATGCGGTTGCCCTGGCCCTGCGGCTTTACCCTCTTGACGAAAGTCCCCAAAACGTGGATTGTATGATAACGGCATTGACGGAGACGAGTAAACGACACACCGGATCGGGTGCGGGACGATGAGGGAACTTTGAAAACGTTGGTTTTCAGCGGTTTTTTTCAGTTATTTCCGTATCGTAAGAGGCTATTGCCCAGGTTATGCCCAGGCTGTAAGCAGGCCGGTTACGGCGTCGTGGAAAACCACTCCCGAGCCGCTTTATGGAACGGAGCGGCGGTAAGCTGTCTCCCGGTAAATAAAGCCGGATTGCCCCTGTTAGCGGCGAAGAGGGCGTTTTCCGTCGTGGAAAAACGAACCGGGGTGGTACCGCGGGAATATTCCCGTCCCCGGACACAGTAAGGACCCCCGTAAAAATAATCCGCCCCTTTGGCCGTTTTATTTGGCGCGGGCCCTAAGATGGAGGCGTCCCATGTCCGATGAACAAGAACAACAGAAAATCCCCGAAGCAAGCCAGAAACTTGCTCTTGTCCGCCATTCGGTGAGTCATATCATGGCCCAGGCGGTAACCCGGCTTTTTCCCGGGACAAAGGTGGCCATCGGCCCCGCTATAGAAAACGGGTTTTACTATGATTTCCAATTACCCCGGCCCATCACCGCCGAAGAGCTTCCGGCGATTGAGGAGGAGATGAAACGTATCATCGATTCCCGGCAGGATTTTGTCCGCCTGGAACTGAGCCGGGGGGAGGCGAAAAAACGGTTTGCCGATGAGCCATTCAAGCTGGAGCTTATCGAAGACCTGCCGGAGGACGCGGTTATTTCGATCTACGAAAACCAGGACGCCGAGGGAAAGGTGCTCTGGGCGGACCTTTGCCGGGGGCCCCATGTACGGAACACCCGGGAAATTAATTCCGCGGCTTTTAAGCTGCAAAATATCGCCGGCGCCTATTGGCGGGGGGACGAAAAGCGGCCCATGCTCACCCGGATCTACGGTACCGCCTGGGAGACCCCCAAGGACCTTAAAGCCTACCTGAGTTTTTTGGAGGAGGTGGAAAAACGGGACCACCGCCGTCTGGGGAAGGATATGGACCTCTACTCCATCCACGAGGAAGCCGGGGCGGGGCTCATCTACTGGCATCCCAACGGCGGCCGGATGCGGGTGGCTATCGAAAATTTTTGGCGCGCCGAGCATTACCGGAACGGCTACGAGATCCTCTACACCCCCCATATCGGCAAGTCCTGGCTCTGGGAAACCTCAGGCCACCTGGGATTTTACAAGGGGAATATGTACTCCCCCATGGAAATCGATAACCAGGACTACATCATCAAACCCATGAACTGCCCCTTCCACATCATGATCTACAAGAACAAGGGGCGGAGTTACCGGGACCTGCCCCTGCGCTGGGCGGAGCTGGGGACGGTCTACCGCTACGAGCGGAGCGGGGTCCTCCACGGCCTGCTCCGGGTCCGGGGCTTTACCCAGGACGACGCCCACATCTTCTGCACCCCGGAACAGATCGAGGGGGAAATCCGGGAGGTCCTCCGGTTCAGCCTGTGGATCTGGCAGGTCTTCGGCTTCAAGGACATCAAAGCCTACCTGGCCACCAAACCCGAGGAGTCCGTGGGAGAACAGCGGCTTTGGGACCAGGCCCTGGAATCGCTGCGTAAGGCGGTAAGCGCCGAAGGGCTCCCCTACGAGCTGGACGAGGGGGGCGGGGCTTTCTATGGCCCCAAGATCGACCTCAAGATCAAGGACGCCCTGGGCCGGGAATGGCAGATGACCACCATCCAGTTCGACTTTAACGAACCGGAACGGTTCGACATGACCTATGTGGACGCCGACGGCCGGCACAAACGGCCCTACATGGTCCACCGGGCCCTCCTGGGTTCCCTGGAACGGTTTTTCGGGGTCCTCATTGAGCATTTCGGCGGGGCCTTCCCGGTGTGGATAGCCCCGGAGCAGGCGGCGGTGATCCCCGTGGCGGAGGGTTTTAACGATTACGCCGAAAAGGTGGCGGTGGAACTCAAGGCCGCCTCCCGCGAAAGCGGGCACGACCTCCGGGTCTCGGTGGAACTGGACGACAGCCGGCTCAACGCCAAGATCCGCGCCTGCCAGAACCGGAAGATCCCCTATATGCTGGTGGTGGGCCAGCGGGAAGCCGACGAGGGGACGGTCTCCATCCGCCTCCGGGACGGCCGGCAGCTTCCGGCCATGAAAATCGGGGAATTTGCCGATTACGCGGTAAAAAAAGTCGAAAGCCGGGATCAGGAACTGTAGCCCCCGCCCCCTAGGGGGGCCATAGGCCCTTTTATGCCCCCATAGCGGGGCGCGGGTAGAAAAAATCGCGCCCTCCTTCGCCTGCCCCTGGTGGGCGAAGGAGGGCGCCGCGCGTTCTAAGGGAAGTCTATATGAAATTTGTTGCTAACTTGTTGTGTTATAAGGAATTGCCCCCCCCCTATACGTTTAGTATGTATATTTCGTAACTATTCAGTCGGAAAAGGAAGTATCGAAATGCCTCATTTTAAAAAGTAACTTTAGGCCTGGATGCCTCATTTAGAAAAAAGTAACTTTAGGCCGCCGGTTCCCTCCCCGAAGGAGGGGACTGTGCGGCGATGGCTTCTCACAACGCGAGGATAGCCTTGTTGACATTGTGCTGTAACTGA
>JAIRMO010000054.1 GCA_031258625.1 Spirochaetaceae bacterium
TCCCATTTCCGCCGCAGTTTTTCCACTACGGCTTCCTTTTCCAACTTTTCCCCTCTCATGTGTTCATCATATCATGATTTTAAAATCGTGTGTGGTGGTTGTTTTTGGGAGAATCCTTAGCGGATAATTCTGTAAATCCATTTTTTCCCAAGCGTCCCACTGTTCCTGGAAAACAGTTTCATCAAAAAAACTAAAACCCACATATTTTTCATAAGCATTTAATTTTAAAGGATATCCCCACTCCGAAATCTCCGCTGGCGAGTCGGAATCACTGTAAGGCCCGTTGACAGGGACTTCAATAGTCCCCGGTTCGGCAGCGTCGTTACCCGACGCATCACCTTGTTCAAGGGCGGACGCATCCTCATCCGTAGGACCGGTATCTACATCCGCTATATCCATCGATGTCTTGGTTTCTGTAATATTAGAATACTACAAATCCGGCGTTGGTAGCAACCAGTTTACATAGGACGAGTAATTCATAGCTATCCATATATTAAGTATAACAGAAAAAATAAATCGAAAAAAAACCCTGTTTGTGGAGTACGCCGCCAATACCGGACATTTCCGTATCTGCCGCCTGGGGTCTGACCCCATACCCTATATATGGGTATACCATATATATCTCAAATACGCGGCCTCCCCCGTGTAAGAGGGATGAACCCGTAGAATCGTCTGCCGCCTGGTTACCGTGGTCATTGCGGGGAAAAAGGTTTCCGCGGGAACCGCGCAAGGGATTGGAGCGGAAAGCCCGGTTTCCGGCGCTCTGCGCCGGAAATGCGCCCAAAATTACTGGTGCCAGGCATTATTCCCTTGACAGATTTATAAAAGAATGGTATAAAAAACTATCCGCATGAAGCGCCTGAACGGGGTGTGCCTTCAGGTTATCCGCAGAAGGTTGATCCCGGGAACTGAAGTTCCACGTTCCATTCATATTTCCACGAAGGGATTCGCAGGGTAAAAGCTCTGTCCGGAGATGAACTCCTAAAAAATCATCGTTATCAGGAGTTTGGTATGAAAAAGTTATTTGTCCTGGGGGCCGCCCTTATCCTGATGGCCGCCCATCTTTCCGCCCATGAATTTTTTGTAATGCCCGATGAGGTAAAGGATTACCGCGCCGGCGACACGGTGAAGATCGACGCCCTTTCCACCCACTACTTTACCGTGGGGGAGGAGCTGGAGCCCGTGGAGGTGAACGAGGTTTATATCGTAAAAAACGGCGTGAAAACCGGGGGCAACCTTCCCCTCACGGCGAACCGCGACCGGCTCTGGTACGAGACCTCTTACCGCTTGACCGACGACACCCCGGTGATCGTGGTGGGCAACCGTATCGGGGGATTTTACTGCCTCTTTACCGATGGAGGGTATGCCGACGGCACCCGGGCCGAAGCCGCGGCCGCCAATCCCGGAAAAACCGTGGGAACCGCCCGGTACTTCGCAAAGTATTCAAAGCTCTACCTCAATCCCAATACCCGGGACACGACCTTTAACCGGCCCCTGGGACATACCCTGGAGATCATCCCCCTGGAAAATCCGGCCCAGTACCGGAACGGTTTCCGGCCCCGGTTCCGGGTGTTGTACAATGGACAACCCCTGGCAAACGCGGAAATCGCCGCGACCTACGATTATTACAACTATAAAACCGAAAACGCCTATGCCCAAACCGAAAAGACCGACGCCAAAGGGGAGGTTCAGTTCCGGATCACCAATCCCGGTATTTGGTTAGTCCGGATCAGCGATACCCGCAAGTCCGCCTATCCCGGTACCGACGAAGACAACAACGCCGCTATCCTGGTGTTTACCGTCAAGTGAAAGGAATAGCGAAGGGGGCCCTGCTTTTATGGGCGGGGCTCCTGCTTCCCGGGGGGCTTTTCGCCCACGGGGTCGAGGTTTATGACCTCAGCGGTTCCGCCGATCCGCCGCCCCTCACGGTACACTTTACGTACAGTACCGGGGAGCCCATGATGTTTGCCAAGATCCGGCTTTTCGCCCCCTCCCGCCCCGAGACGGAGGTTTTATCCAGCCTTACCGACCGGAAGGGCCGGTTCAGCTTTGTCCCCGACGAGGAGGGGGACTGGATCGTGGAGGCATCCGACAATATGGGCCACCAGGGGAGCATCACCGTAACCGCCGCCGGTTCCACGGATGCGGCGGCCGCGGAAACCGGGTCTCCGGCAAATTCCGGGGGCAAGACCCCCCTCTTTATGCGGCTGATCCTGGGACTCAGCCTGATTCTGAATATCTTCGCGGTCTATTATTTTGCGCTAACAAAATTTCCAAAAAAGAGGAACCTCCATGCATATCAGTGAAGGGGTCCTCTCGGCGCCGGTCTTGGCCGCGGGCTGGGCGCTTACCGTGGCGGGCCTCGGCGTGGGTTTACGGAAGACCCCAACGGAGGAGCTTCCCAAAACCGCCCTGGTTTCGGGGGCGCTCTTCCTCATAAGCCTGGTCCATGTACCCCTGGGGCCCTCCAGTATCCACCTGACCTTGCTGGGAATGGCGGGGGTTCTTTTGGGGTGGAGCGCGATTCCCGCCCTGTTTACCGCCCTGCTCCTCCAGGGACTGCTCCTCCAGTTCGGGGGCTTGTTGTCCTTGGGGGTGAACACCGCCGTCATGGGGGCCGCGGCCCTGGCGGGGTACGGGATCTTTCGGGTCCTGCCCCGGCGGTTCTACCTCCTCTCCGGTTTTGCGGCGGGTTTTATCGCGGTAATGACCGGCGCGGTCCTGGTAACCGCGGCATTGTTTTTCAGCAACGGAAACCTGGCCCTTACCGCGGGGCTTATCTTCGCGGCCAACCTTCCCCTGGCCGCCGTGGAGGGGTTTATCTCGATGCTGTTGGTTATCTTTTTTGCAAGGACCTTGCCGGATCATGTATTTAGACAGGCTGGAATTTAAAAACGATGTTTTTATAGGCGTGGACCCCCGCTGCCGCATGGGGGTGGGGGTATGCCTTATCCTCTCCAGTATCACGATTTCACACTCCCTGATCTTGGGCGGCCTTGTCTTGGGGCTTGGGTTCTGCCTTATCAGGGACATATCCACCGCCCTGCTGCGGCTTATCCCGGTGAACCTCTTTGTCCTTTTCCTCTGGCTGACCCTGCCCCTGGGCGGCATCGGTTTAAGGGACGCTTTGAAGGAGGCCCTGGTGTACACCCTGCGGATCAACGCCGCCGCCCTGACATATATGGCGGCGATCATCCCCCTGGGAGCCGGCGGCCTGGCAAACGCCCTGGTAAAATTCCGCTGTCCGGCGAAACTCACCGCGTTGTTTCTTTTAACCTACCGGTATATCTTTGTTATGTATGAACGGGTTTTTATTTCGCTGCGGGCCATGTTGATCCGGCAGCCCCGGCAAAACACCCGGGAGCGCTGGGCTTCCTATACCGCGGTATTTGGGACCGCCCTGGTCGGCGCCGTCCTACGGGCCCAAAAAACCGGTAAGGCCATGGAAGCCCGGGGTTTTAACGGCGTCATCCCGGTAACCCGGAATTTCTCCTGGAAGCGCCGGGACACCCTCTTCCTCGGGGCCGGCCTTTTTTTGTCCTCCGGCCTCCGGGTCCTGGACAGGTTTTTAGCCGGGACATCATGGAACTTTTAAGGGTAACCGGCCTTTCTTATGGCTACAATAGCCACATTCCCGTCCTTGAGGATATTTGTTTTTCCCTGGGAGAGGGGGGCTGTCTCTGTGTCGCCGGAGCTAACGGATCGGGAAAATCGACCCTTCTGGAACTTATCGCGGGCTGCATAAAGGGCGCTTCCGGGGAGATCCTGATTCGGGGGGAGCCGGTTACCCGGAAAACCCCCGGGGAACGGCGGAAAACGGGGATGGTTTTTCAGGACCCGGACAACCAGCTTTTTATGCCCACGATATGGGAGGATGTGGCCTTTGGGGTGATGCACCGGGGGGTCAGCGCCGGGGAAGGGCGGCAGCGGGCCCTGGCGGCCCTGGCGGCGGTGGGGGCCGAACACCTCGCGGACCGTCCCCCCTATAAACTTTCCGGCGGGGAGAAACAGCGGGCCGCCATTGCCACGGCCCTGATCCTGGAACCGGAAATTCTGCTCCTGGACGAACCCACCGCCGCCCTGGACCCCCGGGCCCGGCGGAACATCATCTCCCTGCTCCAAACCCTGGACTGCGCCAAGATCATCGCCGGCCACGACCTGGACATGATGCTGGACCTTGCCGGGGAGACGCTTTTCCTCCACCAGGGACGGATCGCCGCCCACGGCAAAGCCGCGGAACTCCTCCGGGACGAACCTTTTCTCCGGAACATCGGTCTTGAATTACCCTTGAGTCTCGCTCCTTGTAAAGACCACTGAGCCTCCGCGGAACAGAGGCCGGGATTGCGGCCCGTCACGGCTCGGCAACGCTTATCCGGGCACGGGGAGAGGGTCTGACCCCGATGTTTGTACACAGACCTTTCCCCGGGGAGTTTCCGGCTGGGGCGGATTGGCGTGGCTTATTCGGGCGCGGGGGCGAGGAGATGGGGGAATATGGGGGGAAACGCGGCCGGGATTGCCGGTTCCCCAGAAGAGGGTCTGACCCCGATGTTTGGATACAGACCTTTCTCCGGGGAGTTTCCGGCTGAGATGGAGGAGAAAACGGCCGGGATTGCCGGTTCCCCATATGAGGGTCTGACCCCGATGTTTGGATACAGACCTTTCCCCGGGGAGTTTTCGGCTGGGGTAGAAATGGGGATTAGTTCGGAATCCAGGGCGGATTGGCGTGGCTTATTCAGGCACGGGGGCAAGGGTCTGACCCCGGCGTTCGATGCCCCGCTCCGCTCTCCCACCGTCGTTACCTCCTCCTCAGCCGTATCCCCCTCCACTATCCGCGACCCATACCGGTCTCCCCAGATATGCCCGATCCGGCCCTCCACCCGGTTGTACCGCTGGGCAAACACCTGTTTCAGCCACTTCATGATAGCCGGAAGTTCCAGCCCATCCGCAGGTCTGATATAAAACGTCAGCCAGTCGTCCTCCAAACACAGCCCCCGAATATCGAAAACGAACCGGCGTTTCGTCTCCCGGAACACCCGGGCGACCAGCTCCAGGGCCCTATGGAGGCGGAACACCGGTTCCCGGTTGTTGATGCGGGTACGGATTTCGTACCACGCCCCTTGTTTGAGTATGCGTAATGGTCTCATGAAGAATATATGGGATTGACCAGCCGTTTTGCATTAGCAAAGGGTTCAAAAATTTCAAATTCCGAACAAATTCCGCTTGTGTTTTTTTGTGGGCCACGTTTAACCGGAACTCACCCCGGTTCCGCTCTCCACTCCCCCAGGGTACGCAGGGCCGGGTCAAACACCGCTCCCACCTTGACCAGCTCCTTCCCTCCCGCACTCCAGGGGATCAGATACCCCTTCGC
>JAIRMO010000058.1 GCA_031258625.1 Spirochaetaceae bacterium
GCCCCTCAAGGCGGCGGAGCCGGTTTCCGCGTTCCGCTGTTTATGCAGCGAGAGCGTAACTGTCGTAGTTGGCAGTTAAATTGTTGCCGAATGTTAGGAGCTCGGCACTCCACCTGCAATCTGCACCCCGAACCGTACCAGTCGAAACCGGTACACCCCCGAATTATACCAGAGGCGATTTCAAAACCATCCGGATTTTGAGAGCCGCCCGCATTATAAGAATTGGGGACCAAACCCCACAGACCCCTGGTCTGTTTTGAAAGACCCCAAAAATATAGTATATTATACTCATTGACGATGATCAAGGGGGAATCTTCCCCAGAGATCTTTCCCAAAACCCGCCGGCTTTGGGAAGGGCTGCGGAAACAGCGGTACCCTTAACCTTGAACCGGCCCATTTTTCCCTTCTAAATCCGGGGTTGTTTTCCTGACACTGAAGTGGGGAAAACGCCTCCGGGGAATGGAAAATGAAATTTATGCTCCCTATACTGGATTTATCGATATGAGCGGGATAGGGTTATAGATATAGCTTTTTTTATCATGTCAAAAGGAAAATGCCTCTGTCATGTTCGCGTTAAAAGATATTGAAAAACACTTGGTTAAGGAGATAGAGGCCTACCTGGATTCACAATTCCCCGAAGATGCGGCGTTGGTTCGTCAGCGTTTTTCCTGCCTTAAAGCCCTTGGGGAGGCGGTTTCTTCCTTTCCTTCGGTACGGGAAGCCCATACCCTGCGGGGAGAATTCCGCAACGAGGAAAAGCTGATAGGAGCCCTCTGTGATTTTATGCCGTCGGCCCGGCTGCTCCATATCCCGACAAAAATCATAGCAACCAGGAGCTTTTTGATCGCTAAAGCCCATGCCTTTTCCCTGCTTTCCATCCTGGTATCGGGGATGGATCAACTTTATGTCCCGATACGAAGGATTATATTCTCCATTATTTGTACCATCATGGCCGAGGAAGTTTATTTATCCTTTTTGGCGGATCCCGCTTTTTCCGGGGATATTAAATTCCGCCTGGCCAATGACCTTATTTCCCTCTGGGACAGCGGGACCGATCCCCGTTCGACCCATCATTTGCCGGCCCTGGAAGCGCTTTGGGCCGCCCGGGACGCGGCTCCCCCCAGCTTTGGCACCATGGACGGGGCCAGCGAGCTGATCCGGATATCCCTGGATCTGGAAGCGGACTGGCGGGACTTTCTGATATCCCAGACTACCAATGATGAAACCCGGTGGGCCCTGGAGGAATTTCTTTTTGGCCTCTCCTACGAAGAAATTACCGAAGTCCGGTCCCGCCTGAAACGTTTTGGCATAAACGCGGTCAGCTACGACGAGGTTCGTTCCTTTTTGGGGAGTAAGCCCTCCTATACCGAGGTAATTAACGCCGATCCCCGGGCTATTTATGATTTTTATGTCGACCGAAGGGACGCGGCGGCCTTTCGTAAACGGGTTTCAGCCCCGGGGCCCAAAAGAACCCTGGAGGAAGCCTATCTGCACTACCGCATCGCCCTGGAATGATCCCTGTTTGACGATGTGGTTCGTATAGCCCGAAAAAAACACCGGTTTTTTGTCCGGTTTCAAGCGGAACCGGTAAAACCCTCGATGTTACATTGACAGACAGGTCCCCCCCGGTTATACTCTTCATAAAAGGAATAAGGATGTTTAATTCCGCGGCTTACGAGACAGTCCATATCACCGGTGTCAGGACCGGTTCTTCTCTTTCCCCTTATTATTACTATTATTACCGGTCTTTATGCCCCGTGGAGGCGAAGGTTTTTAGGCTAAAAACCTAAAAACAGGCGGAAGCCTGATAATTCAGGGAGACTCCGGGGTGATTGCCCGGAGCCTCCCTTTTTTTATGTCCAAAAAAAATCAGGAGGGTCTCATGATTGTCGTTTTAAAACCCGGGGCGAAAAAAAAGGAAGTGCTGAAATTTACGGTTTTTCTTGAACAACAGGGGGTAAAGGTCCATTACTCCCAGGGGGCGTCCCGGATCGTATTGGGCCTCGTGGGGGATACCCAGGGGATCAACGCCGAAGCCCTGGGCGCCCACCATTTAGTCGAAAAGGTGGTCCGGGTACAGGAGCCCTATAAGCGGGCGAACCGGCTTTTTCACCCCGAGGATACCCGGATTGACGTACCCGGGCCGGATGGGGTCATCCGAAGCATTGGGGGTGTTTCCCTGGGTATCATCGCCGGGCCCTGTTCCGTGGAAAACCGGGAACAGATTCTCCGGGTCGCCGGGGCGGTAAAAAAAGCCGGGGCGGGATTTCTCCGGGGCGGCGCCTTTAAACCCCGGACCAGCCCCTATAGTTTTCAGGGCCTGGGCTGCGAAGGGCTCGACCTGCTTTTGGCGGCAAAAAAAGAAACGGGCCTGCCCATTGTAACCGAAGTCATGGGAAACCATCAGCTTGAGGTCTTTGAGGATGTAGATGTCATCCAGGTGGGAACCCGGAATATGCAGAATTTTACGCTCCTCAAAGAACTGGGGAGAAGCCGTAAGCCCATACTCCTCAAGCGGGGCTACGCCTGTACGTTAACGGAACTCCTCATGGCGGCGGAGTACATCATGGCCGGGGGGAACGACCGGATCATCCTCTGTGAGCGGGGGATCCGGACCTTCGACAACTTCACCCGAAACACCCTGGACCTTTCGGCGATCCCGGCCCTGAAAAAACAGAGCCACCTTCCGGTGATCGTGGATCCCAGCCACGCCACGGGTCTTGCCTGGATGGTGCCCTCCATGGCCAAGGCCGCCCTGGCCGCGGGGGCCGACGGCGTCATCCTGGAAGTCCACAACGATCCGGAAAACGCCCTCTGCGACGGGGAACAGTCCATCACCCCGGAAACATTCACCCTGCTCATGGATTCCTTAAAAAAATACGCCGCCCTTGAAGGCCGGAGCATCTAGCCTATGAAACCCATTGAAAACAGCACCCTGGGGATCATCGGCCTCGGGCTTATGGGCGGCGCCATCGCCCGGGCCTTCAGGAATGAGGGGATTATCCCCCGGGGCGGCCCGGGACGGATCCTGGGCTGCGACCTCGACGGGGATACCCTGGCGGCCGCCCGGGCCGATGGGGCGATCGACGAGGGGTACACCTCAGCGGAACCCCTGTTGGGGCGCTGCGACCTGATCTTCCTGTGCCTTAACCCCGCGACCCTGCTGGAATTTATGAAAACCCGGATGGGGGCCTTTCGTCCCGGTACCCTGATCACCGACATTGCCGGTATCAAAGGAAACATCGCCGCGGCCATGGAAGCCACCCTTCGGGATGATCTGGACTTTATACCGGGACATCCCATGGCGGGAAGCGAAAAGGGGGGCTATGGGAACGCGAAAAAATGTGATTTTCACGGAAAAAACTACATCCTGACCCCCCTGAAACGGAACAAGGACGAAAATTTGGCATACCTTAAAGCCCTGATATACCGGATGGGTTTTTCCCGGATCACCTGCACCTCGCCGGAAGAACATGACCGGCAGATCGCCTTTACCAGCCAGCTCTGCCACGTTATCGCCGCAGCCCTCATCGACTGCGAAGATGACCGGGAGATCACCCGCTTTGGCGGGGGGAGTTTCGAGGACCTTACCCGGATAGCCATGCTCAACGTTCCCCTGTGGACCGAACTGTTCCGGGAGAACCGAATGGAATTACTGCGCCGTATTGAACAGTTTGAGGGGAGCCTGGAAAAAATCAAGGGACTTATCACCGGGGAAGAAAAAGAGAAATTACAGGAAGTCCTTAAAACCGTGCGGGACCGGCGGGCGGCTATGGGCTAAACAGCCGGCCCTTTAGCGGCCCTGCGGGATCGTACCGGCGGTTAAGCCTCAGGGGTGTACCACGATGTTGACCAGTTTATCCGGCACGGCGATCACCTTTACCACCCGCAGCCCTTCGGTCCACTTGCGGATCCCCGGCAGGGCCCGGGCGGTCTTCTCCAGCTCATCCCGGGCCGTCCCCGCCGCCGCCGTAAACTTGTCCCGGATCTTGCCGTTGACCTGGACCACGACGGTTACTTCCTCCTCCCGGGTGAGGGCCTCGTCGTAGGCGGGCCAGGGGGAGGCGGAGACCGATTCGGTGTGGCCCAGCTTTTCCCAGAGTTCCTCCCCCAGGTGGGGGGCGTAGGCGCTGACCATCAGGACCAGGGGCTCCCAGAGGGAACGGGGGACCTCCTCCAGTTTGGCAAGCTCGTTGGAGTAGACCATCATGGCGCTGATGGCGGTGTTGAAGTTGAGGCTTTCGGTATCCGCCGTTACCTTCTTGACCGTCTTGTGGAGAATCCTGAGCAGGGCCGGGGAAACCGGAGCGGAGGGGGAGCCCCCCCCCTTTTTTGCCGCTTTTTCGCCGACGGCCCAGAGCCGTTCCAGGAAGCGGGACACCCCGACCAGACCCGCGGTGATCCAGGGCTTGGTCACTTCCAGGGGGCCCATGAACATCTCGTAGACCCGCATGGAATCGGCGCCGTATTCCCGGATGATGTCGTCGGGGTTGATGACGTTGCCCCGGCTCTTGCTCATTTTTTGGTTGTCCTCCCCGAGGATCATCCCCTGGTTGACCAGGCGTTGGAAGGGTTCCGGGGTGTTTACGAGACCCAGATCGTAGAGGACCTTGTGCCAGAACCGGGCGTAGAGGAGGTGAAGGACCGCGTGTTCCGTACCCCCCACGTAGAGGTCCACCGGGGCCCAGTAGTCCACGGCGGCGCGGTCCGCAAAGGCTTTTTTGTTGCGGGGGTCCAGGTAGCGCAGGTAATACCAGCAGGAACCCGCCCACTGGGGCATGGTGTTGGTCTCCCGTTTGGCGGGCCCCCCGCAGCGGGGGCAGGTGGTGTTCACCCAGCCTTCGATCAGGGCCAGGGGGGATTCCCCGGTGCCCGTGGGCTTGTAGGACTCCGCCTCGGGCAGGGTCAGGGGCAGGGCGCTTTCCCGCAGGGGAACGATGGGCTCACCCCGGGCCGCGCCGCAGTGTTCGCAGTGGACCACGGGGATGGGCTCCCCCCAGTAGCGCTGACGGCTGAATATCCAGTCCCGGAGCTTGTAGTTTACCGCCTTTTTCCCGATTCCCCGCTCCTCAAGCCAAGCCGTGATTTTTTTCACCGCCTCAGCCGTAGGAAGCCCGGTGAATTGATCCGAATTTACCGACCAGCCCTCGGCGGCGGTACATTCCGCCGGTTCCCCGGAGTAGTCTTTCCCCGCCGCCGGCGGCCCGCCGCTCACCACGAGCTTAATGGGCAGTTTGAAGGCCTTGGCAAAGTCCCAGTCCCGTTCGTCGTGGGCGGGGACCGCCATGATCGCCCCGGTTCCGTAGGAGATGAGGACGTAATCGGCGATCCAGACGGGGATCCGTTCCCCGTTTACCGGGTTCACCGCATAGGCCCCGGAGAAGACCCCGGTCTTGACCTTGGCCAGGTCGGTCCGTTCCAGGTCGCTTTTTTTAGCCGCCGCGTCCAGGTAGGCGGCAACCGCGGCCCCCTGTTCCGGCGTGGCGATCTTTTTCACCAGGGGATGTTCCGGGGAGAGTACCATGTAGGTAACCCCGAAAAGGGTGTCCGGCCGGGTGGTGTAAATTTCGAGTTTCTCCGGATGCCCCTCCAGGGCAAAAAACACATTGGCCCCCTCGGAACGGCCTATCCAGTTCCGCTGCATGAGCTTCACCGGCTCGGGCCAGTCCAGGCCCTCCAGGTCGGCGAGGAGCCGTTCCGCGTAGGCGGTGATCTTGAGTATCCACTGGCGGATCCGCTTCCGGGTAACCTTGGTCCCGCAGCGTTCGCACAGGCCCTCCTTGACCTCCTCGTTGGCCAGGCCGGTCATGCAGGAGGGACACCAGTTGATGGGGCTTTCCGCCTCGTAGGCCAGGCCCTTCTCAAAGAGCTTGAGAAAAATCCACTGGGTCCAGGCGTAATATTCCGGGCTTGAGGTATCCACCTCCCGGTCCCAGTCGTAGGAGACGCCCAGGGCCTTGATCTGGCTGCGGAATTTGTTGATGTTCGCCGCGGTGGTTACCGCCGGGTGGGTCCCGGTCTTGATGGCGTAGTTCTCCGCGGGGAGGCCGAAGGCGTCAAAGCCCATGGGGTGCAGTACATTGTACCCTTTCATCCTGAGGTAGCGGCAGTAGATGTCCGTGGCGGTATACCCCTCGGGGTGGCCCACATGGAGGCCCTGGGCCGAGGGATAGGGGAACATATCCAGCACATAGCGGCGCTTTTCCTTGGGAAAGGCGGGGTCCTCCACCGCCTTAAAGGTCTTGTGTTCCTCCCAGTATTTCTGCCATTTTGCTTCGATGGTCGTAAAGGGGTATTTTGCCATTCCGCTTCCTCTCAAGGCTCCTGTTCAGTAGAATCCCCCCATAAATCACCGGGCTCAAGGGGTCTTTGTTCTATTATATCCGGAGAATCAGGTCCCTATCAAGCCGTCTCCGCCCAGCAATTCAAAGTTTAAATAGGCATAAAGAGAAAAGACGCCTAAAAAAACTTCCGGGGGGCGGCCTGATACCTTGGCCTAAACAGCGGCCTTTATTGGGCCTACGCCGTGGCGCCTTATTTCGTCAACACGCTACTGCGTACCGCTGCCGCCTGCGCTTAGCGGGCGCCTGTCGGCCGGGCAAATAGCGGTTCCCCCCGGAGGGCCCCCCCGATATTTGCCCGCCGCCACCCCCGCCCAAGAAACGCACGCACACGCGTGTTTTTGAGTCCCGGTATCACGGCGTGGCCCTGGAAAAGGTAAGACATAAGAACCAGCAACCGGGCCGGTAAACTTTTTTGGGCGTCTTTTCTCTCCGAAAAAAACAAAAATTGCTGCAAAAAAACGGGAACGTTATGGTAAAAAATGACCAAATGGTTACTCTACTGAATTAAGAGGACCATATACTTCAAAACCATTTGGTCATTTTTAGATTGAACGCCCCTTTTTTTAAACTTTGAATTACTGTTTAATCATTGAACCGGGTTTAAAATATCAAAATCCGGTTGTACTCAAAAGCGCCCATTGGTTTAGGATTATTACTCTGT
>JAIRMO010000077.1 GCA_031258625.1 Spirochaetaceae bacterium
AAAACGCCCGAAGACTGGGCCGCCCTTCTCCCCTGGAATGTAAAGGTAAAGAAATAGCCGCTGCTTTTTCCAGCCGATAAAGAAATATAGCCATACCTGTGCTTTAATTGACAGTTACGGGGAATCCGTCGCCGTCCCACGGGATGCTAAACGCTTTCAGGAAACACCTGCTTGGGGCAACGATAGAAGCCCTGTTGTATGAGGTGGTACGGTTTTTGGGGGACTGCGGGGAAGTACGGTTTACGCAGGTGTTTATAGACGGGACGATGGTGGAAGCGCAGGCGAAGGGGCATACGGCGGTATGGCGGAAGAACCTTGACCGGTATGAGGAAGGGCAGCGGGAAAAGATACGAGGGGATCATAAGGGAAGTCAACCGGAGTGAAGGGACGATGTTTCCCGAAGCGGGGGAAGGGATATGGGAGCGGGCCACCGAGGTGCGGACATATATAGAAACGAAGCTGGCTGGGGGAGGAACGGGAGAAACCCTGTCCCGAAAAACCCTGAAAATATACCGGCAAATATTGAAAGCATGCGTGAAAAAACTGAATACCTATGGAAACCAGCGGGAAATCATGGGAAAACGCACCAGTTATTCAAAAACCGACCCGGACGCTACGTTCATGCGGATGAAGGACGACACGCTCAAGGCGGCATACCATGTACAACTGGCCGTTGAAGGGGAATACATAACGGGAGCTGGCATCTTCGCCACGACCAACGACGGGACAACCCTCACGCCGTTTCTGGAGCGCCTGAAACAGATGCGGGGAACCACATACCGGAATATCCGCCGATGCAGGGTATGACCGCGAGGAGACCTACGCGTGTCTTGCGGAAAACAAGCAGCAGGTGTATATCAAACCGGCAACCTATGAACGGATGAAGACAGGGAAGTTCAAGAACGATATCAGCAAATGTGAAAACATGGCATATGACGGCATACGGGACGAATACACCTGCGCGAATAATAAAAAGCTGCGGGTGAACCGTTCAATCCAGGTAGAGGGGGCCTTCGGAGTCACCAAAGAGGACGCTTGCGCTTCCCCATCCCGGGGAACAAGCCAACGGCTGCGGTACCGGCCTACTACTTCCAGGTTTCTTCCATCGCGGTAAGGGCGCCGATAATTTCCTCCGGCGCGGGGCGTTTTTTAAGGAGGCCGGAAAACCGTTCCTGGCGGCAAAGAAAGTTGATCCCCGAAAGGGTATGGAGGTGGAGTTTTGTTGAAGCGGACACGATGAGCATCACCGTATGAACCGGCTCCCCGTCCAGGGCTTTCCAGTCCACTTCCCGTTCCGGAAAGGCGATAACCACCCGCTGTTCTTTTGGGTCGGTGATGAGGGGGGTCCGGGGATGGGGCAGGGCGATACCCTTGCCCACAGCGGTGGACATCAGGGCTTCCCGCTCCAGGACCGCCTCCAGGAGCTGTTCCCGGTTTATGGAGGGGAGGATGGGGATGGCGTAGATCAAAGTTTTGAGTATCTCCTCGGGGCTGTTCCCCCGGATATGGTAAAATATCCCTCCCCGTTGAATTAAATCGACAAATTCATGGTTCATAGGTTCCTCATTCTTTATTTGTCTGTAATAGCTCGGCGGCTAAATTACGGTTGCATAGGTCCATATCAAAGGCCAGGGGATCAAAGCGCTCCCCCAGTTCCTCCAGGGCGGCCTGGTATTCCGGCCCCTTCCCCTGTTCCAGGGCGGACAAAAGTTTTTTGAACCGGGCCGGACCGGCGACCTGTTCGGGGGGGGAAGCGCCGGCGCCGGCGGAACAACGGACCGGTTCTCCCGCTTCCCCGTCAATACGGGAAAGGATCATGATCTTTGCGTTCCACCGGGTTCCGTATTCGTAAAGCAATTCGGATACCCCCTGGGCGGTAAGATCGGCGATCCGGAGTTCCAGGTTTGGTTCCTGGACCTCCCCGGGGGGCGCCTGGAGCGGAAAATTCCCCCGGGGGATAAACCGGAAGTCCAGGGATCCGGTCCATCCAAAAAGGGTCCGGATAATCCGGTGTAAGTCCCGGAGCCGGCAGGCTTCGGGCACGATGAGCCGGCGCCATACCTCGGTTCCCCCGATACTTATCTGGAGCGTCCGGGACTCAACCCGTTGGGAGTCCTTTCTTTGCCCCTTTACCATGGAAATATTGTTCCGTCGGAAGCTGTCCAGGGCGTCTTCTATCAGTTCCTTAATGTCTTCGTAGGTTTCAATCATACTATCCAGGGAATTATCCATGGCGTCCAGCTCCGTTTCCGTGAGGGCCCACTCGGGATCCGGGTCCGGGTCAAGCTCAAGGTCCTCAAGGACGCTGGCCGCGTGCCCCTGAATCTGGGAGAGGACCACAAAGGTATGCCGGGGCAGCCAGGATACGTCAATGTCGCTTTTATGAATCCGGGCGGCCAGATCAATCACCGCGGTATGCAGTTCCCCCACCCGCTGCCGTATGGGGCCGATGGTCTGATCGGCAAAGGGGGAATAGAGCTTTTTAAAATCCTCCAGGGCATCGGCGATATATTCGCTCAGGTAATCCTGGCTTTGTTTATCCATATTCACCGCCCGGGGGATGATCCGGTTAAGGATATGGGGAATCGGGGTGTCGTTACGGTACAGGGCATCCCACACATAGGACTGGATCACATATTCGGATATGGGGACTTTGTCCTTGTATAAAATTTCCTCTATCACGGTTTTGTCCGGCAGGGATTGGATCCCCTCCAGGTCCTTCCGGTCCGGGATTTCCTTCCCCGCGTACCAAAACCGGGTTTCTATGCCGTAGGCCACGGTTTCAATCCGGTCGGTTTTATCGTAGAGAAAAACCTCCAGGGCATAGGCGGGGACATCCCGCATCCGTTTTCCGCCGAACCAATAGGCGTAAGCTATCTGCTCTTCCGTGGAAGTACCGGGGCCAAGAAACTCAAAGGAATCCTCAAACCCCGCTTCGGCGGCTTCAAACCAGGCGTAGAGTTCCGTCTGGGACCACTGGTCCTTGTCGACCCGTTCCAGTTCAAAGGAACCGTTTTTCCAATCCAGGGTACGGACCACAAAACTATCCCCGGGGACAAAGCCCGCCTCCCGGTAGATGTTCCGCATATCCAGGGTTTGGATGGAAACTTCTACCGGATCCTCGTAGGGGTCATAGTTAAAGGCCGATTCGTTTTCAGGGTTATCCCGGGCCACGTATTGGGGGGCGTATTCTTCCCCGTAGATGCTGTAATAGGGGTAAAATTCATCCGGCGGCCCCTCGGTGGTGGTAACCGGAACCGGGGCGCCCGCCCAGGAGAAGGTGTATTTTTGGGGCAGAAGGTCCGGGTTGGCAAAGGGGACACACCGGTGCCCGGGGATGAGGATCCCGTTGAGGAGTTCCAGCCGGGTGGGGGATATGACAAACCGTATCGGCTCAAAACAGCCCCGCCGGGAAACCCAGCGGTTCGTTCCAAGGCGGAAGGCGATATTCCGGGATTCGATAAACGCCGCGATTTCCATGGAAAGCCGCCCGCTCCTTTTGGGATCGATCATACGGACAAAGGCCACCACATCGCTCAAGCTGAAGGGCTCGGTGATATTATCGAGGAATTCTTTAAGGGCGCTTTCCTGGTTTACGGTCATGGATACTTTAAATATGCCCTAAAGGAGCGTATATGACAAGTCTATATACCGGCTGTATCATTTTGACTCTCATAAATACGCTTATGATACACCTGTATCATTTTGACGCTATCATTTCAGGGGAAATCACCAAAAGATCCTTTCCGGGGTTCAGCGCCCCCCCCGCGGCGATTGCCGGGAATATAATTCCTTATATAATAAGGAATTAGAAAAAATTATTTTCTCCTGTCTTTAAAGGTAATTTTCCGCTCTTGGCACGGATTTTGCTATTATATTGATGAGGGAGTAAAAAACCCGGGAAGCGCCGGGTAATTACCCCCAAAAATCTATCAGAGTTAGAGGAGATAAAAAAATGAAAGCAGTAACCTTGTATCGCCCGGTAAGTATTGAAAAGGCCCTGAATGATTTTGACCGGTACCTGGAGTCCTTTTTTGGGGAGTCCCCCTTGACCCCCGCGGACCGGTTTTTAAGCCACGCCCCGGCGGTGGATGTCCGGGAAGTCGATGGGGCCTATATCCTGGAAGCGGAGCTTCCCGGTTACGATGAAAAGGATCTGGAGATCCACCTGGACAACCGGACCCTGGTTATTAACTCGAAAAAAGAAGAAAAAACCGAGAAGCGGGAAAATTCCGGGGAAACGGAAAGGTACTATATCCAGGAACGCCGGAAGACCGCCTTCAGCCGCTCCTTCAAATTACCGGAAGACGCGGACCAGGACAACATCACCGCGAATTTCAAAAACGGCCTGCTCTGCCTGGAAATTAAGAAACGGGCGGAAGCTCAGAAGCGGCTTATTTCCATCGGGAAATAAGTTTTCCACACCGGGGTTGAACAGCTCTATCCCGTAACAAGCCTTGGAGCCCGGAGGATCTCACCGGAGATACCCCGGGCCTCGTTTTTTCCGGGTTACCGGTAGGTTTTAAAGGAAACCTCATTTTTTGATTCATACAATTTGTCGATAAATTTTTTGTCCAGGCCGGAAAAGACGTATCTCCGGGGGTAGATCAACATATCCTTGAATTTGTTGTTGGGAAACATCACCTTCCGCTGGACCAGTCCGTAGAGTTTGAGGTATTTTTCGGGGATGGGGGAGACCCACATATAGGTGGTGGGCAGGGTGCTGAGGAGGTCGAATTGGTTACACCGCTCATAGAGGTAGATCCGCTTTTTTACGGCCGCGTCCTCCCTGGGGTTAACCGGCTCCTGGACATTCAGATAGGGGACCATGGTGTCGCCATGTACGATTTCTATGTATTTGACGACATCCTCAAAAAGCACTTCCGGCACGGATCCCAGGGCGTGGTTTTTTGACATCACCGCCAGGTACTCAAATTCCCAGATCTGATCATACTTGAGCTGTTTTTCCGCCAGGTAGTCCATAAAATAATTTTCATACATGGTCTGATACCGGATAATCCCCAGATTATACCGGCCGTCCACGATGTTATTTATGGTCTGCATGGAATTGGTTTCCTGGATGTTGACCTCAATCTCCCGGTTAAAATCCAGTTCCGCGACAAATTGGGTAAACCCCTGGGCGATATAACTCCCCCGGGGTATGGAAATGTTAAAATTCTGTTTATTCACCCCTCCGGCATTTGACAGGGATTCTATTTTTTCAATCTGTTCCAGGATGCTCCGGGCGTGTGCCAAAAAATCGACTCCCTTGGGGGTGGGAACTACCCCTTTGGAGGTCCGTTGAAAGATCGTAAAACCGATGGTTTCCTCAAGCTCCTTGACGGCCTTGCTCAAATTGGGCTGGGCCATATAGAGGTTTTCCGCCGCCTTGGTAATAGACCGGGTTCGTTCAATTTCCACGGAATATTTTAAATGCAGGGTATTCATGGTTTCCTCAATTTGATTGTATGCGAAGGGTACATACCCAAGAACCCGCCTTGCGGCGGGGGAGCTTTAGGGCGTTATAAAGGGTATGTACCCTGAGACAGATACCTTACCAAAACAACCTGCCTCGCCCTTCAAGGCGAGGCCCTCGCCCTGAAGGGCGAGGTTGTTGATATTATTATATCTATAAATAGAGTATCCATAATGTCAAGACCCGGTAATTCTCAGCAGCAATTCAAAGTTTAAATAGGTAAAAGAGAAAAGACACTTGGAAGAAGTTCCGGGGGTCCTGGTTTTATTCGATGGGGGTTTAATACCCAAGAACCCGCCTTCCCTCCCCCGCGAAAGCGGGTTCTTAGGTTGGTTGATGTGACATCCCGCGGGGACGCATATATATACAGCAAATCGCATAAAAATACAATCTTTAGGGGTTTTTTTATTGACAGACAAAAAACAATCACGGTATACTAAGGAAGCACTGATTTATTCAATCGAGAATAAATCAGCGCTCCTTTAATGTGGTTTTTTCGCAGTTTTTCGTAGAAAAACGAGAAAAATAATAGGGCAACGATGGTTAGCGTCAAGTTAATCAGCGTTGCCCTAA
>JAIRMO010000193.1 GCA_031258625.1 Spirochaetaceae bacterium
CCCCCGCCGTTTTCGGGGGTTTTTGTTAAAATTTGCGGGGGGGGGGGGCTAAAAAACACCCCGGTTTTTGGTTCCCTGGCGCGATGCTTTTTGCCTGCCCCCCGCGCCGGCGGGAACAAATGCCCCCCATAGGGGGGTTAGCGGAAGACCCGCGAAGCGGGGCTGGAGCGGAGGGGGGGCCACAAAAACCGGGCCCGCAGGGGAAAATGCCCGGAAAGAGGCCCCCTCTTTTGTTGAAGTCTTGTTTTTTTCAATGCAATAATAGAGAAACCATGTTATAATGGCGGCAGCTTTTATAGGAGGCATTGATAAATATGAAACGTTTGTTGACCGTTGTTTTTATCCTGGCCGTTCTGTCCATTGGGGCGGGGGCCCAAAATTCAGTTTCCGCCTATACGACCCTGGAAGAACCCTTGGCCAAGGCCCTTTTTGAGCAGTTTCAGAAGGAGACGGGAATTTCCGTCAGTTTTGTACGCCTCTCCGGCGGTGAAGCGGTAGCCCGGATGGAAGCGGAAGCGGCCAATCCCCAGGCGTCAATCTGGGTCGGCGGGGTCGGACTTGATCATATCACCGCAAAATCAAAAAATCTGACCATTCCCTATCAATCCCGGTTTTCGCGAAATACCCGGACGGATTTCAAAGATCCCCAAAATTACTGGATCGGCCTCTATGTGGGGCCCCTTACTTTTGTTACCAACCTGGACCGGGCAAAAAGCCTGGGGCTTCCCCCTCCAAAAAGCTGGGCGGATCTCCTGAAACCCGTTTACAAGGGGCAGATCCGCATGGCGAATCCCGGCATTTCTGGAACCGCCTACAATGTGCTGACCACCATCAGAACCCTCAACGACGGCAATGAAAACGCCGCCTTTGATTACCTGAAAAAACTCGACGCCAATGTCGATCAGTACGCCCGTTCCGGTTCGGCGCCGGGAAAAAGCGTGGCCACCGGAGAAATCCCCATTGCCATCGGGTACGCCCATGATCAGGTAAAACTCAAGGCCGAGGGGGCCAATGTGGAAATCAACGCGCCGTCGGAGGGTACGGGGTATGAGCTGGCCTCCATGTCCCTTATCCGGGGGGGTAAAACCCCTGTGGAGGCCCGGCGGCTCTACGACTGGATACTCTCCTCCAAAAACGCCCAAAAGCTTTTCACCGACTGGTATCTGGTACTGGTGGCCGACAGGGCGGAAAAACATCCCCTGGCCCTTTCCCTGGATCAGATCAAAACGATCAAACAGGACATGGCCTGGGACGGGGACGCGGTAAACAAAAACCGGCTCCTTGACCGGTGGAACAGAGAAATCGGCAACGCCCGGTAATGTACCATGACGGCAAAAGGGCGCCTCTTAAAACTGCTGGCGGCGGTTCTTGTTTTCACGATCTGCGATGTATGGATCTACACCTCTCTTTTGGGTTCATTCCGCGTTTATTATAAGCAGAACAGCCTGAAAGAGGTGAGCCTTTTTGCCCGGACCGTCCCGGAAGATTCCTTCTATTACGAAGAGTGGATAAACGGCCTCTCCCAGGAAATTGAGGGGGGTAAGGCCATGATCCTTAGCCTGGGGGATGATTTCAATTTTTTCCCCGCGGCGGCGGATCCGGCGGCGGAAATCATCTGGAACGAACACAAGGACAGTGAGGAATTCCAGCGGGGCCTGGAGAGCGTCTACTACCTCCTCCCCTATGAAATATCCGGCCCCGTCAGGGTAAGCGGAAGTTCCCAGGCCATGCGGGTCTATCTGCTGCCGGTTCCCGATGAATCGGGTTTTGATATAAGCGGCGCGGTTTTGGTTGCCGTCCCCGAGGGGTCCGCGGCCCGGTTTGAGGGGCTTCTCAGAAACCTGGCTATTATCGCCTGGATAATTTTTGCCGTCCTGCTTTCGGTGGCCCTTCTTGCCCGGGACCCCATTACCGGTTATGCGGTGATCTTCCTCTTTGCCGTGGCCATTGTGTTTGTGGCCTTTCCCCTCTTTGAATCTTTCAGGCTTACCTTTATTGAAGGGGGGGTGTTTTCCCTCAATATCTGGAAACGGACGTTCTCCTCCCAATACCTGGTGAGCCTCTGGGGATCGATAAAACTGGGGATCATCACCGCCTCGGTTTCCACCCTCATCGGTTTCGCCTTTGCCTTCCTGACCGAGCGGACCGGCGCGGGGGGGAAAAAGATCATCGGCACCCTGGCGACCATGCCGGTTATTTCGCCCCCCTTCTCCCTCACCCTGTCGATCATCCTTCTCTTCGGGAATAACGGGCTTATCACCCGTCAGCTTTTGGGGATCAACAACTTTTCCATTTACGGGCTGGGGGGTCTGGTTCTGGTGCAGACCACAGGGATGTTCCCCATCGCCTATATGACCCTGTCCAGCGTCCTCAAATCCATTGATTCCACGGTGGAAGACGCGGCCCTGGATCTCCGGGCCTCCCGGCTCAGAACCTTCCTCACCATCACCCTGCCCCTGTCCCTGCCGGGGCTCCTGTCCGCCTGGCTTTTGGTGTTTACCAATTCCCTGGCCGACTTTGCCAATCCCCTGCTGCTGGCCGGATCGTACCGGGTCCTTTCGGTGGAGGCCTACATTGAAGTGACGGGCCGGAGCAACCTGGGGGGCGGGGCCAGTTTGTCCCTGCTCCTCCTCCTGCCCACCCTCACCGCCTTTTTTGCCCAGCGGTATTGGGTAAACAAAAAAAGTGTGGTCACCGTAACCGGTAAACCTTCCACCCGGCTGGCGGAACTGGCCACTCCGCCGGTGAGGATCGTCCTCTCGGTCTTTGTGTGGCTCTGCCTTGTTTTTATCGCCGGGCTCTACGGAACCATTGTGGCGGGCTGTTTTGTAAAAAACTGGGGGATAGATTATTCCTTTACCCTGGCCAACATCGGGGAGGCCCTTTCCCGGGGCAGGCAGGCCATTGTCAGTACCGTAACCCTTTCGGCCATTGCCACCCCCTTCGCGGGGCTTATCGCCATGGCCGCGGCCCTTATCGTGGTGCGCCGGACTTTTATCGGCAAACGGATCCTTGAGGTGCTCCTCATGACCCCCTTCGCGGTTCCCGGAACCCTCCTGGGCATTTCCTACATCCTGGCCTTTAACAAGCCGCCCATGCTGATTGTGGGAACCGCGGCCATCATCGTGATCAATTATATTATCCGGGAACTTCCCGTGGGGCTCGAAACCGGAGCGGCCAGCCTCAGGCAGATTGATCCCGCCATAGAAGAAGCGGCCCAGGATCTGGGGGCGGATATGTCCAAGGTATTTACCTCGGTGGTGCTTCCGCTGATCCGCCCCGCATTTCTTACCAGTATGTCCTACACCTTTGTCCGGTCCATGACCGCGGTAAGCGCGGTTATTTTCCTCATCTCCGCCCGGTGGTATCATCTGACGGTACAGATCTACAATTTTTCCGAGAATCTGCGTTTCGGCCTGGCCAGCGTTTTGTCCACCGTGCTGATCATCATCGTCCTGGGGGCCTTCGGCGTCATGCAGCTGGTGGTCCGGGATCGGGGCCTCACTGAAAAAAGTATCATAAGGTGAGGTAATCACTATGAACAGGAAAAACAGCGTTTCCGTAACCCTGGAAGGGGTAACCAAGGTTTTTAAAAACACCAAGGGCCGGGCCGACGTTATCGCGGTTCATGAATCGAATTTTACGGTGAACCCCGGGGACCTGGTAACGCTTCTGGGGCCTTCGGGCTGCGGCAAGACCACCACCCTGCGGATGATTGCGGGGTTTGAGCTTCCTTCCTCGGGGAAGATACTCATCGGTTCCGAAGACGTTACCATGCTTCCCCCCAACGCCCGGGATACCGCCACGGTGTTCCAGAGCTACGGCCTCTTTCCCCACATGACGGTGGGGGAGAATGTGGCCTACGGCCTCAAGCTGCGGAAGCTGGCAAAAACAGCCATTGAAGCCAAGGTCAGGGAAACCCTGGACCTGGTGGGCCTGGGGGAACTTTACGACCGGCCTCCGGGCCAGCTTTCCGGGGGTCAGCAGCAGCGGGTGGCCCTGGCCCGGAGCCTGATCGTGGAGCCTTCGGTGCTGCTGCTGGATGAACCCCTCTCCAACCTGGACGCCCTGCTGCGGGAACAGATGCGGGTGGAGATCCGGCGGATCCAGAAAAGCCTGGGGATCACCGCGGTTTACGTGACCCATGACCGGGTGGAGGCCATGAGCCTTTCCGACCAGGTAATTGTCATGCG
>JAIRMO010000119.1 GCA_031258625.1 Spirochaetaceae bacterium
TCGTCTTCCATGCCGCTACATGGTCCCTCCGTTCTTCATTTGTGTATGTCTTCATCTCTGCCTCCGGTTTCATGCGAATACCGGAAGTTTACTGCCGCCGGCTTATCCTTCGCCAGAAGCGGCGAAATTGACAGTTACCCCGTCATAGCCAGTGGCATATCACATAAAATCACGTCAGGACTCGTGCAGCGCAAGCCGTAATGCGGTCCTCGGGATGTTGAAAAACTCGTCCAAAGAATTCTAAATTTCATGTCCCGGTCAGGCCCCGGAAATTATCCGGGGATCCGGACAAACAAAGCGTGTCTCCCAAAATCAACCTGCTTTGGGGAAAGCCTCGATAACCAATCCGCTTAACAACGCAAAAAAACAACAAATACCAAATACCAGATGTAATTTTTTAGCCCCAATACAATCTTGAGCGCCCCCAAATTGGTAATTTTGGTGGCAGGACCGGTAATCATAAACGCGGCGGCGGCGCCCATACTCATACCGCTTTCAAGCCAGGCCATAAGCAGGGGGATGGTACCGCCGCCGCATACATACAGGGGTACCCCGATGGTCGCCGCCATCAGCACCCCAAAACCGCGCAGATTACCACCCCGCCCTCCAAAAAACATAACCACCAGTTCCTCCGGCACATACCGTTGAAAAAGCGCGGAAAGGGCCCACCCCGATAAGAAAATATACCCCCGTGGCTTTAAGGTTTCGGATGAAAT
Source organism: Spirochaetaceae bacterium (assembly GCA_031258625.1). Taxonomy (GTDB): domain Bacteria; phylum Spirochaetota; class Spirochaetia; order Treponematales; family Breznakiellaceae; genus JAIRMO01. Next base: position 717 of record JAIRMO010000119.1, read on the forward strand.
TTTTAAGAAACCGCACGGCCGGATTCGGATCGATATCGCGGTTTTCCGGTTGTTCAAATCCGGGAAACGTAAAAAAACCTTTATTTTTAAAAAACAACCGTACCAGCAAACCCGCGGCAATACCGCATAAAAAACAACAGACAAAACGGATTATCAGAGCCGGTACCCCCAGGGCGGCGCTGTAAAAAAGCAGTTGGGGGTTAAGCAGGATGGAACCCATCATAAAGGCGGCGATCCAATCCTCCTCCATACCCTTTTCCGCAAAAGAAGCGGCAATCGGTATGGTACCGTACATACAAAGGGGCGAGGCGATACCTAAAAGGGAGGCGGGGATCAGGCCAATAACACCGAGTTTTTTATTCCCCAGGACCGCAAAAAGGCCGTGGATCCTTTTTTCCCCAAATACGGAAATCAAGGAACCCAGGACCATTCCAAAAATCCAATACCAGACAATCTGCCCGAATTGAAGTGAGAAATAGTACCAAAAATAGATGAGTTCCCTTTTTGCTATATCAACCATTATCACCAACCGCGGATCATCACGGGGGCATATTGTTGATCCCCCAGCCCCAGGGCCTCTGCGTGATCGAGGGCATGTCTACCGTTCCGGTCTCGCCGGCCGTCCTCCTCATTCCACTTTAAACTTCGATACCTCCCGTACCAGTACATCAATATTTTCCTTGTTCTCCCCGCTGATGACATTGACCCGGGTTACCGCCACGTTGATCTGTTCCGCGCCGGTAGCCATCTCGTTCATCCCATTGGTTATTTCCCCGGTTACCCGTTCCAGGCTCTGGCTCTCCTCAATAACCTGTTTGCTCCCCTCGCGCATCTCTTCGGAACTGCCCTTAACCAACTGGGTAGCGTCATTTAACTGCCCAATGGCTTCCAGGATCTGCTTGCTCCCCGCGCTTTGTTCCTCCATGGCGTTGCGGATATTCTCTTCCTGATCCGATACGGTCCTGACTCCGCTGTCTATGGCTTCGAACTTGTTCAACACGTTCTCGGTGGATTTGGTTATTTTGTCGATGGAATCCTTTATCTTTTTGAGTACCCCGGAAATGGTCTTGGACTGCTCACCGGAATTTTCCGCCCGTTTTCGTATCTCGTCGGCCACCACCGCGAAACCCTTACCCGCTTCCCCGGCGTGGGCGGCTTCGATGGCGGCGTTCATGGACAGGAGGTTCGTCTGGCTGGCGATGTTTTGCATCACCGCGTTGATCTCCAAAAGCCCCTCGGACTCCCGGGCTATCCCCTGGATATCCGAAGCCACGTCCTGTAGACCCGTGCGTCCCACTTCGGATGCGTCGATAAGGTCCTTCACATTATCGCTGTTTTTTACCAGGGTCTGGGTAACGGACTGAATGTTGGCAAGCATTTCCTCAATGGCTGAGGAAGACTGGGAAACGCTGATACTCTGACGGTCCACATGGCTTGAGAGTTTATCAATATTAACGATGATCTGTTCCATGGTCGCGTTGGTTTCCGTTACCGATGCGGATTGATTTATAATCTGGCCCTTAATACTCTGGATGTTGGAGGTAATTTCGTTGATTGCGGCGGCGGTCTCATCCATGTTACTGGCAAGTTCATTCCCAATGTCAAAGAGGGATGCGGACTGACTTTTAATAGTAACGACGAGGTTTTTAATCTTCTCCAGGGTCGCGTTAAAGTACCGGGCCAGATCGCCGATCTCATCTTTTGAATGGATATTGACGGTTCTTGTCAGATCTCCCTCGCCCTCTGATATATCCTTGAGGGTCAAGGCCACATTGACAATGGGCTTGGCAATGCTGCCGGCTACAAAAAAGACCACCATCGACATGATCACAAGGGCCGCCACCACGATGGTAATGCTATAGGCGGTCATGGCCTTGATCTCCTCCAGGATCACCGTCTTTTCCGTACCCAGCATCAGGGCCCAGCTTGTACCGGTCTCGCCGATGGTAAAGGGGTAGATGATCATTTCAAGTTCCGTCTTGAGGATCTCCGAATATTCCGTCAGCCGGAATTTCTCTCCCTTTACCACCGCGTCCTGGGCTGCGGCGGTGTCCGCGCTGAACAGGGGACTTTGCGCGTCCGTGAGGAGTCTCCCCACTTGCTCAAGGGCATAACTGGCAACAATGGTACCATTATCGGAATAGACGGTCATGGCGGTGATGTCGGAGTGGGCCTTTATGGTGTCATCCACGACAGGCTGGGTATAGGCGGCATTCACATCCACCCCGACCCGGCCCACCACCTCCCCGGTCTTGCGGTAAATAACCGGCACGCTGATTTTGACGATATAGGTATTCTGCCCCTCCACCGTTCGGACTACCGGATCATCGATCCGTTCCCTCCGGGCATCGGGGCCGTTGAGGATCGCCATCATCCCCGGTATATCATTATATGTGAGGTGTTCGATGGCCCACGTCTGCTGGGTATACCAGGGGGCCCATTGGCCGGTTTCGGTACTGCCGGGGACTCCGGCAAAGACGGCGTCCATCCCCGGATCTATGGTATTGGGTTTGAAAACTGTAAAAATACCGACCACCTGGTCGTTGGATGCAACAACCGACCGGATAAACTGATCAAAACGATTGCGCTGCCTACCCGCTTCGGTTCCATCATAATCGGCCATCGCGTCCGCCAGGGTGTGGGCAATCCGCAGGTATTTCTCATATCGCATTTGGATAACCCTGGCCTGTTCCGCGGCGAGCCGTTCCTGGCTTTCCAGGGCGGTTTCCATCTGTGTTGAAGACGCCAAGCTGACCAAAATGACGGACAAGGACGCTCCAAAGACTACCAAGATCGCAAAGACGATGATGATGAGACGATACCTTAATTTCATTACACGCTCCTTTTCTATGGGCTACAAGCTATACATAACTCCTGAATATACAAATTTCCCCCAAAAGCCACAATTTTCTGAAACTCTTTTTGTACGGGATCGGGATATACACCGAACGTAGAAAAATTGAGTCATCGCCGCCACCCAACGAAACGGTCATATTCCGTTACTCTCCACATATTTGAATAAACCGATTGTATAGGGGGGAGGATAAAATTGACAACAGCGAATGATCGGGGAAGATTTTAAAAAAAATAAGTCAACGAACATACAAAACCTTCTTCTCCGGGTAACTATTTATTATTAAAGATACTACGATTAATAGTAAAAAGCAAGGGCCCGCATTGCCTCAAAATTAATCTAGCCGAAAAGGGGGCGGTTTCTCAAAACCAAAACCCAGCCGAAATCAGACCGCTTGGGCCTGTTCCGCCTCCTGACAACAGGCCTGTTTCATACTTGCCTTTTCACGATTTATTTTCAACAGCCGTTCCACCGCCTGGTTGAGCCGG
>JAIRMO010000150.1 GCA_031258625.1 Spirochaetaceae bacterium
GCCTTGGGGGTTTCTCAGGAGCCTTTTTTCAGCCCCCTTGGCCTGGACGGCATCCGAAACGCCACTATCAGCGCGGTCTCCACGTATCTTGATCCGCAGGGCTTTATCACTATATTGAAATACACCCTCATGGCGGTTTTAACGATCCTGATGATTGCCTGCTTTACCCTGCTCCTGGAATCCCTCCTGACTAAGAGCGGGGACCCGGTAAATGCCGGGACGGAACAGCCGCGGCCGGAACCGGAAAAAGAAACGGCCGCCCCCGGGGAGGAAGAAAAGAGTCCCCGCGGCCTCTATTCACCCTATGGTATAGGATGGGAAGACTACATCAGGGACCGGCTTTCGTCGGAACTCCGCCGCTGCACCACCGATCGACAGGATCTGGTTTTTATCATCATGGAATTTAAAAATCCCGAAAAAATCAACGAGCAACTGTTTACTCAGTTTGTCGATGGGGCGGTAAAACATTTTACCAACCGGGACCTGATTTTTGAAAAAGGATACCGGGGTATTTCCGTTATTATCCCCCATGCCAATCTGGATCAGGGCCTTAAAAAATCCGAAATTTTTCACCATCAGATCCTGCAAAGCCTGTTCCCGGGTTTCCCCAAAAAAGCGCTTTGTATCGGCCTCAGTTCCCGCATGGAAAGGATCATTGAGGCGGAACGACTTATCTTTGAGACCGAAAAGGCCTTAAAAAAGGCCCTGGGGGATCCGGTATCCCCCGTGGTAGCCTTTAAAAGCGATCCGGCAAAATACCGGGCCTTTATTGCGTCACGAAATAAGAAAGGTCTCTAAAAATACGGTTCATCGTCCATTCCGCGAGGGAATACACGTAGTCTGAACCGGAGGATAGGGCGGAACGGTTGCCTGACTCCAAGAGGGGGCCAATCCTGATGACCCGGGTCGTATTGTCCCCGATTTGCAGGGTGATCTGTCCTTCGGTAAAGACCGGATCCGAAGAATTGGGGGTAGAAACAAAATCCTCCCCTTCCGCTTCTACGACGGCCCGGATATACGATTCCACCTTATTCGTGTCCAGGGCTTCCCCATTTTCCCCTTCCCGGACCCAACCGGTCCCACTCCGGCTTAGGGTAAAACCGGGGCCTTGGGGGCTTTCATCCTCCGGCTTTGCGGGAGGCGGGCTAAGGATAATCCGCTGAACCATATCGGCCCCCACCGGAGCGGTTTCGTTTTCCGGGAAAAGCCGAAGGTTGTACCAGGATGAGCGGGTGCCGGTAAGATACGAAGTGAGTTTGTTTTCCCCGGAACGGACCTCATCCTGGGCGCTTTTGCGGAGGTACACATCCTTGCCCGAGGCATCCCCCGCGCCGATGAGGAGGTCCAACAGGGGATAGGTCGTACCGGGACCGCCCCGGACGACGATCCGGGAGGCGTCTTTCTCCACAAGCCCCATCTTTTCATGGGCGGCCGCGGAAGAAGCCCTGAGGGGATACGCGGCTCTGGTTGAAAGGATCCGGAAAAGGTCTTCCATCCGGGATTGTTTTGCCGGATATTCTCTCCCCTCATGGGAGACAAACCATCCGCCGCTGTTCCGTACCAGGGTAACCCCCTCACTTCCCTGATCTCGAATCTCCACCCGCTCCGCCTGGTCTACCCATTTCGGCTCAAGCCAGACATAGGAGGCGTCCCGGGAATTGACCCGTTCCGGATCAAAAACCAACGTAGCGGCATATACCAACCCCAAAAGGCCGGTTAAAATCGAAAGGACCAATAATTTCTTTTTAAACACCATCGGAAAGCTCCCTTCCTTTAGTTTTTCCCCGTCTTTTAAGACTTCTGACTATACCCAATACCACAACCCCCAGGGGAATGATCCCTACGTTGAGGATCTGGCTGAACCGCATGGCCTTGAGCCGTTTTTCAGGATCGAGGATCCGGTCAAGCCGTCCTGCCTGGGATTGCCGATTCCTGATACCAATGATATCATCATCGCTTCCAAGCCAGTCCGTGGTTTTAAGCATAAAATCAAGGTTCTGTATACCCTGGCCCTGGGTCATTTGAACGAGGGTCGTGGCCAGATCGCTATCCCCAATAACCACTATCCGGGAATCCCGGGCCGCCGCCGGAAGATCCGGTAATTCCTCCCCGGAACCTTCCCGGATCGGCTTCGGCTTATCCCTGAACCAACCGGGAAATCTCCCCGAAAGGGCCACGGCGAGATTTTTAGTTCCCCGGGTATCGGGTTCCTCCCTTTCAAAGAGGTAACCGGTTTCGGGATTCGCGGAAAAGTCTTTGGTCATAAGCCAGGCGTCGGGGGTCGTGGACAAGAGGATCTCCCCCTCCACCGATTCGGGGGGGCTTAAGTCTATGGGGCTCGCCCAAAAAAGATCGACCCCCGCGAATCCCGAGGTAATGGGGTGTTTGGCATTGCCGTTTTCCGCCAATACCCCTATCCAATGGGGGTAACGGATTATCCTGAATTGTATGGATCCGTTGGGGGCGGCGGTTTGGTATTGGAGGGTCAGGGCGGAACGATCCAGGACCATTTCGGGCCGTACCGCGGCGCCGTAGGATGAAATCATGGCAAGCAGGCCGCCGTCGGTTTTTTCCCGCACCTCCAGGCTGTTTTTGGAATCCACAAAAACCCCTTCCAGGGCAAAAAGAACCTTCCCCCCGTTCTGAATATACCGGTCTATGCGGTAGAGGGCCCATTCATCCAGTTCCTCCACCCCCCCCAACACCAGAAGAACCGGCAGGGCGTCGCTTATCTCTTCCCCGGGGCTTAACACCCTGACCCGATACCCGGATTGGGTAAAAACCTGCTCCAGATACCCGTAGTCCGAGGCCCACTGTTTATCCGCGTCCCCGACTAAAACCCCCACTTCCCTTCCGGTCTCCCGGATCATGGAGCGGATCCGGGAACTTAAATCGTACTCCAGGGTATCCAGGGAGAACACCCAGGGTAATACTTCAGCCTGATCCAGATATTCGATCACAATTCCCGTATATACGGTGGAAAAGGTGGCTTCGTCCTGCTCTACGCTCTGGATCTGCCGGCTCTGAATCCCCATTTGCTCCACCGCCTGAACCATCCCGGTCTTCGCGGGATCCCGCCGGGTAAACCGGATTTTGCCCCGGGAGTAGGCCGCGTATTCCCGGAGCAGATCCTCAATTTCCCCGGGCATGGGATGAATGGCGGAGAGTTTGTCCGATACATAATAGGTGATCCGCAACTGGTCGGGAATTTCCCGGGAAAGGCTCCGGGAAACCGGGGAAATGGTGTAGGCATTGTTTTTGGTTAAATCCAGGCGGAACCATACCCGCCGGCTTAACAATAAACCCAGAACCAGGGCGATGACGGATATAAGGGTCAGAATCCAGGTTTGTCTTTGAGTCATCCCCTACCTCCACTTCCTGAAAATTAACACCCGGGTGTTAAGAAATAAAAACAACACCGTGGTAAGAATGAAAAAAGCCAGATCCCGGGTGTCGATGAGCCCCTTGGAAAAACTTTCAAAATGGAAGGACAGGGAAATAAAGTTGAGGGCCTCCGTAAGCCCCAGGGGAAGGTTGAAGGTCATGGCGAACTGGCTGATCAGCATCACCACGAGGAGTACCACGGCGCTCCCCAGGAAGGCGCCGGCCTGATTTTTCGACAAGGATGACAGAAAAAGCCCCAGGGCGGTGGCGGACGCTCCCAAGAGGAAGGTCCCGGCATATTCCCCCAGAATAACCCCGACATCAAAAAACCCAAGGGGGAAAAGGCTCAAGGGCACCGGGATGGTAAGGGCCATAAACAGGATCAATACGGCAAGGGAGGAAAAAAATTTCCCCAGTACCAGATCCCATTCGGAAAAGGGCATGGTCAGGAGGATTTCCACAGTCCCCAGCTTCCGTTCCTCCGCCCAGCTTTTCATGGTGATCACCGGGATCACCAGGATAAAGACCAGGGGGAAGGCCTCAAAAAAAGGCCGCAGCGTCGCGGTATTCATAGAAAAAAAACGCTGGAGATAAAAAAACCACAGGGAGGTAAAGAGGAGAAAAAACACCCCGATTCCATAAAAGGCCGGAGAAATACTGTAGGAATAGATCTCTTTTCTCGCCAACGCAAGGGCTTTGTAGGGCAGGTACTTCATGGCTGGGATCCTTCTTCGCTGGTTAGTTTTACAAAAATATCTTCAAGGCTGAGCCGCTTCCGGTCCATCCTGAGAATTTTAAACCCCCGGGAAACCGCCCAGTCAAAGATCCGCTCCCCGTCGGTCCATTCGGACTGCGGCAATTCGGCCCCCGGATCCCGGGCGGGAAGAAAAAAGCTTATGGTAACCGTACCCTCGGGACCGTCGCTGATACTATCCGGTTTAATATCCCCTTCGGGAAGGCCGAGCCCGTCCCGTGAGAGGGCGGTATCCATCCCTTTGAGGACCAATTCCCAGGTGTCCCCTCCCTTCATGGACCCGGCGATTTCTTCGGGTTTGCCCTGGGCGGCGATCCTGCCCTCGTTGAGGATGAGTACCCGGGAGCAAACCGCCTCAACTTCCTGCAAAATATGGGTGGAAAGGATAACGGTTTTCCGCTTCCCCAACTCCGTGATAAGGCCCCGGATCTCGATGATCTGGTTTGGATCCAGCCCGGAAGTGGGCTCGTCCAGGATGAGGATGGGGGGATCGTGGAGGATGGCCTGGGCAAGCCCCACCCGCTGCTTATAGCCCTTGGAGAGGGTCTCGGTCTTTTTCCCCATCACCGGGCGGAGCCCGCAGGCATCCAGGGCGGAGTGGATCTTGTCCTTTTGCTCCCCCCGGGGGATGAGCCGGGCCTGGGCAATAAACGTAAGGTACTCCAGGGGGGTGAGATCCCCGTAAAGGGGGACGCTTTCGGGGAGGTACCCGATGCGGCTCTTTACCCCCACGGGATCGTCCTGGACGGAAATACCATCCACCAAAGCCGTTCCCCCCGAAGGAAAATGATACCCCGTGAGGATCTTCATGATGGTGGTTTTTCCCGCCCCATTGGGTCCGAGAAAGCCCAGGACCTGATCCTTACCCACTGAAAAGGATACGTCCTTTACCGCTTCCACCGAACCGTACCGTTTGGTAAGGCTGTCTACTTCAATCATACTGATGTATATATAAAAAATTTTCAAAAAAATCAACACACCCTTCCCCCTCCTCCATAGGGGGCCGGCGGGCGCCAAAATGGCGTTTTTTTGAATTTTCTATTGAGTTCCGGGCTCTCCTTTCGTATATTTCAGTATAGAGGTGAAGTCGTATGGAAAAGGGCCGGGGAGTTACCTCCCCGGAGCCCCCACAGACCCGGACGCGGCCTTGTGGCGCAAGGGTTTCCCCTTACACTTTGTTTATAATCCCGTCGATCCGCTGGTACAGGGGGGAGAGCCTCACAAAAACTTTCTTGAAGACCTCCTCGTAGAGTTCCTCGTAGATCCTGTGTTCCCGGAGGTCGGGGAGGAATTCGTCCCGGATGTGTACCATGGCCTTGATACCCTCTTCGTAGGAAGCAAATAACCCCAGGGATTTAAAGGCCACTATGGAGGAGCCGATGCCGGTAACTTCGTGGGTTTGGGTGCGGTATACCGGGATGCCGAACATGGCGGCGGTGATCCGGCAGATTTCATCGCTCTGGCTGCCGCCGCCGGCCACGTAGAGCCCGGTGATCTTCAGGCGGCCCCGTTTTTCCATGCCCCGCAGCCCCTCCATGAGGGCGAAGTTGATCCCCTCGATGATGGCCCGGTACAGGTGGATCCGGGTGTGTACGTCGGAAAAGCCGATGACCGAGCCCTTGGCAAAGGGCATATCGACCCCCGGGGTAAAGTAGGGCTGCATAATGAGGCCCTCGCAGCCGGGTTTGATTTCGTTCAAACGCCGGTTCAACAATTCCTCCGCGGGGATCCCCAGGTCCCGGGCCTCGGCCGTCTCCTTGGCGGCGAATTCCCGCTTGAACCAGGAGAGGAGCCAGTAACCCCGGTATATCTCGACTTCCGGGTTATAGTAGCCCGGGACCACCGCGGGATAGGCGGGCATATAGGGCAGGGGCTCCAGGTAGTTCCGGGTGGAGAGCTGCACCGTCGCGGTGGTCCCGAAGCTCAGGGCGGCCTTCTCGGCGCTGAGGCAGGAGAGCCCCAGGGTTTCGCAGCCCTTGTCGCTCCCGCAGGCGATCAGGGGCAGCCCCGGGGGGATGCCCGTTTCCTCCGCGGCCCGTGGGGAGATGCCGCCCATCACCGTGCCGGGTTCCACCAGGTCAAAGAGCTTGTCATCGGATACCGCGAAGATCATCCGCCGGAAATCCCGGGGCCGCATCCATCTCCGGATTCGGGAATCAAAGGGGATGTGGCCGATGATGCTCGCCGTGGAGTCCAGGAGCTTCCCGCATAATTTGTAGGTAAGCCAGGTGGAGATAAACACGAATTTGCGGGTTTCTTTCCACAGATCCCCCTCGTTTTCCGCGATCCAGTTGCAGGCGCTGATCCGGCGCTGGAGGGCGACCCCCTCGCTCATCCCCGCCAATTTCAGGGACAACTCCGTCAGGGGGGGCAGGGGCTGGAGACGCTCCGCCTTCCGGTCGTCCAGCCAGAGAATCACGTCCCGCAGGGGTTTGTAGCCCCCGTCCAGACAGAGGCAGGTGTCCCGGATAGTGGAACAGGTTACGGCGATGATATCCCCCCACCGGCCGCCGGCCTGCTCCCGCAAGGCCCGGCTCGTTTCGCAGAGGCTTTCCCAGTAGAATTCGGGCCGCTGCTCCGCCCACCCCGGCTGTTTGGAAACGTAGGGCCGCTCGTAGATTTTTTGGGCCTTATGGACTATCCCGCCCCGGGAGTCCACCAACAAAGCCCGGGCGCTCTGGGTTCCCATGTCAAAGGTCAATACTAAAGGCTCGCTCATATTTCCCCCTTCATTGGACTTGTCCGAGACCCCCCCGGTTCCCCGGAACTACAAACTACGATTTATACGATTTTGGAACAAAGCCCCGCAAACTCCTGGGATCTATCCGCTTCTTCGGCCAACACATTACTGGTGAGGATAACGTCCCGCCCCAGGCCCAACACATTTTTCACCACCGCCTCCCCGATCCCCAAAGGCTCCCTGACGGTAAGGGTATTGAGGAAGGCCATCAGATCCCGGATCTTGTCCTTGGGAATTTCCCCCCCGGTACGGACCGGTACTACCGGCGCCTGGGGAAACACCGTGCGGACCGTGGTGGTTACCGTCCGGGTGGGGTTGGTGATTTCAGCCTCCGCAAAGGCCGCTCCCCGTTTACACTGGTTCCCGGTTATGACAAGGCCCTCCGCTCCTTTTTCTACCTGAATACGGCACCCGTTGGGACAGACAATACAGGTCAAGGACCTCATCCTTTCGTCCATCATGTTTCTTCCATAATAAAATTAACCCGATCCCCCCGGTGAAGGTCAATATCCCCCCGGGGCAGGAGGATCCGTTCCATCTCCGGGGGCCGGAGGTGGGCGTAGTTCCGGCGGAACAATTCCCGGCCTTGGGCTTGGACCCGCAGGAGGGTCCGGCCCCGGTCCTCCCGGGAACGGAAAAATACCGGTATTTCCCCTTCCGCGCAATCCAAATCAAGCCGCTGGGGGCTTAGGCAGAGAAAATTTTTATCCGTGATGAGATCCGCGAAATTCCCTTCCCCGCTCCGATCCCCGCCGATCCCCGCCGCGGGCAGGGCCGCGGTCAACGCCGCGGAGCGTCCCGCCGCCGCTCCGCTCTCGGACACATAATCCACCAGGTCGTTGACCTGGAGGGCGTTACCGCAGCTAAAAATCCCCCGGACCATGGTCATATACCGCTGGTCACAGACGGGGCCCTTGGTGTCCGGGTGGATCAGTACCCCCAGGCTTTCGGCAAGCTCATTTTCCGGGATAAGCCCCACCGAAAGGATGAGGCCGTCACAGGCCAGCCGCTCCTCCGTTCCGGGGATGGGCCGCATCTCCCCGTCCACCCGGCTTATCTCCACCCCCTCCAGCCGGTCCCGGCCGAAAACCTCGGTAACCGTGCGGCCCGTGTACAGGGGGATATCGAAGTCCTCAAGGCACTGGGCGATATTCCGGGACAACCCCGAGGGGGTCCGCTTGGCCTCGTAGACCCCCAGGACCTCCGCCCCTTCCAGGGTGAGGCGCCGGGCCATGATGAGGCCGATGTCCCCGCTGCCCAGGATCACGCAACGCCGGGCCGGGAGCTGCCCCAGGATATTGGTATAGTATTGGGCCTGCCCGGCGGTGAATACCCCCGCGGGCCTGGTCCCGTGGATGTTTACCTGCCGGGCGGTCCGCTCCCGGCAGCCCGTGGAAAGGACCAGGGTTTTGGTTCGCGGGGTGTCGATCCCCCCGCGGCTCACCAGGAAAAGCTCAAAGCCCCCCTCCTGTTTGATTATTTTTGAGGCAAAACTGAGGAGCCGTACCGTAACCCCGGTACTCCCCAGGGTTTCAAGGTACCGGTGGGCGTATTCGGGGCCGCTCAATTTTTCCCCGAACCGGATGATCCCGAACCCGTCGTGGATGCACTGTTTGAGGATACCCCCCAGCCGGCCTTCCCGTTCCACCAAGAGAACCCGGGCCCCGGCTTGGTCCGCGGCAATGGCGGCGGCCAGCCCCGCGGGGCCCCCGCCGATAACGGTTACGTCGTAGAGCCCCTCAGCCTTCATTTTTTTCATCCTCCCCGCCTTTTTTGGCCGGCCCCCGCAGTACCGGGGATCCGGGGCCGTCCTTGGTAACCTCCTCCGGGGGGACGCCCTTTTCTTCGGCGATGAGCGTGAGGATCAGGGGGCCGCAGAAGCCCCCCTGGCAGCGGCCCATGCCGGGACGGACCCGCCGTTTTACCCCATCCAGGGTGTCGCAGGGTATGGGCCGGCGGAGGCTGTCGAGGATCTCCCCCCGGCTCACCTCCTCGCAGCGGCAGAGGATGATCCCGTAATCGGGGTTTTTTTCGATCAAAGCCTGCCGCACGTCCCGTTCCATCGGGGCGGTATGGGGAATGGGCCGGCGGAGGGGGGTGAAGGAGGGGTTGGCCTCCACCGGCCGGCCCGAAACCTCCAGCAGCTCCTTGACGAACCGGGTAACATCCAGGGCGATGGCCGGGGCCGCGGTAAGCCCCGGAGACTGGATCCCCGCGGCGTGGACCAGGTTACGGGTCCGCTGTCCCTTACACACCACAAAGTCCTCCTCGTAGGTGGGGGCCCGGACCCCGGTAAAATAGGTGATGATCTGCCCCGGGGAAAGGCCGGGACTGGTCTGCTTAAATTTGGCAAAGGTGGCGGCGACGGATGCGGCGTGGGTGGCAAAATTTTCCTTTTCAAAGGTTTCCACCGCGTCGGGACCCACGAGGAGGTTGCCGTGGACGGTCCGTATCATCCCCCCGCCCTTGGTGTGGGCGCTCAGGGAGGAGGCGCCGATTTTACTGGCAATGGTCCGGACCAGGCCCGCGGTTGCCTTTTTGTCCAGGATGGCGTTGGTCCCCCGCCGGGGGTGGATCGAATAAAACCGGTCCCCGGCCATGGCGGCAATATCTTCGGCAAATACCCCGGCGGCGTTCACCACCACCCGGGGGTGGAGGCGGCCCCGGGTGGTTTCTACCTGGGTGATCCGCCCCCCTTCGACGGTCATCCCCACTACCGCCGTATCCAGCCTCAAGGTTACCCCGTTTTGGACCGCGTTTTCCCCATAGGCGATGGTCAGCCCGTAGGGACAAACCACCCCGGCGGAGGGGAAAAAAAGGGCCGCCGCCAGATCATCCCCCAGGCCCGGTTCTTTTTGATGGAGTTCCTTTTTACCGATTACCCGGACTCCGGGCACCCCCAGCCACTTCCAGTAAAGCAGGGAAAGATACAGGACGGGGATGAACCAGGGATTACTAAAACAGAGGTATTGACCGGTCCGCTCAAATTCAACCCCCAATTCCCGGGTGATACGGTCGTACATGAGGTTTCCCCGGCGGTTATAGTAGTGCTTCCGGGACCCCTTCCTGAGGTCTATCCCGGGGTGGACCATCCCGTCGTTGCGGCTGGAGGCGTGTTTGGCCACATCGTGTTCTTTATCAACCAGGAGGATGTTCAGCTTATACCGGGCCAGCTCCCGGGCTATGGCGCAGCCCGAAATCCCCGCCCCGATGACCAGCACGTCGGGGCTTTCCCCCTCCAGGCCCGTATCCTGTAACGCCGGGAGGCGCATGGGGGGAATTTCGGCGCCTAGGAACCGGATGTTGTTCACCAGGCCCCGGTACCACGGTTTTTTGAACAACCCCGGCTTCGCCGCTCCCAGGCTCCCGGCCCGAACCACATCGGCCCAGTCTTCAAGCTCCCCTTCCAGCAGCAGGCACCCGTCCCCTTCGGCGGCGGTTACCCGCCCCTGGAATTCCCGCCGCAGCTTCCTGTTTATCCGGTCTATATACGCCATAATTTAAATATACTATAGAAAAAGGGCCGACGGAACTCCCCCGGCAGTTCCAAATTCAATGGGCAAAAGAGAAAAAACGCCTAAAAGAAATTCCGGGGGGCGGCCTGACGCCCCGAAGTAACGATCGCCAAAATCCCGCAATCCCCGCCCGGAGTTTACTCAGAGGAGTTCCTCCATATCCTGAAACCTTTTTTTGGATAATTTACAAAAGGATCGATCCGCTTCGATTCCTATGTAATATCGATCACCGATACTATTACACGCGACGCCGGTAGTACCTCCGCCGTTAAAGGGATCTAAAACGATATCCCCCCGGCCGGTAGACGCCATAATAATCCGGGTCAATAGATTAACCGGTTTTTGTGTCGGGTGTTTTCCCCATTCCTTTTCTGTTTTTTTAGGGGT
>JAIRMO010000096.1 GCA_031258625.1 Spirochaetaceae bacterium
TCGGGGGTAAATTCGCCCGGATAGGCGTCATGGACGAATTCGGCGAAGTGGGCACCCAGGATTACCTGACCAAACGCTTCGGCCTGGACGGGGAAACCCTGGCAAAAAAAGCCCGGGAATTGCTTCGTTAGGACTTCAGGCGCCTGTAAATTCAAGACCGGCGCAACTATGGCTCCTTCCGGAGTATATTCCCAACATATCATTTTACCCCGGTTTTTTTTCGATTGAATGAGCCAGGATACGCCGCTTTCAAAAGCGGCGGGATTTTAACACCGGCCCTGCCGCCGGTCCGGTTTTTCCCCGTCCCCGGTGAGGGCGGCGATCAGGTCCTCCCGCCCTGCCCGGCGGAGGGCCTTGAGAACCAGGGCCCGGAACTCCGGGCGGTGGTATTGCAGCAGGGCCCGTTGGAGCCGTTTTTCCCCTTCACCCCAGGCCGTGTAAATAGGTTCCATGTTCCGGGGATCCAAGCCGGTATGGTACATCACCGTGGAAAGAGTCCCCGGGGTGGGATAAAAATCCTGAACCTGGTCGGGGATAAACCGGCTCTTTTTTAGGTATAGGGCCAGTTCCACCCCCTCGGCAAGATTTGAGCCGGGGTGGCTCGACATAAAGTAGGGCAGGAGGTACTGCTTGAGCCCCAAACGGCGGTTTGTTTCGGTATATTCGGTTTTGAATCGTTCATAGGCCCCCGGTTCTCCCTTGCCCATGGCCGCGAGAACCTTCGGGGAAATGTGTTCCGGGGCGACCTTGAGCTGACCGCTCACATGGAAACGGCAGAGGGTTTCAAGGAATTCCTTCCCCCGGGGCCGGTCCAGTTCCAGGTAGTCAAAACGGATCCCGGAGCGGATAAAAATTTTTTTTATCCCTCCCCTTCCGGGGCTGTTTTTCTTCGCCGGCCCTTTTATCCCGGCCCGGTCCGGGGGAGCCATTTTCCGCAGGGCCTTGAGGGCCTCCAGATAGGGCCCGTGATCCGCCCTGAGCCGCGGGCAGGGCCGGGGGTAGAGACATTCCCGGCCGGGACAAAACCCGCCCCGGGCCTGTTTTTCGCAGGGGGGGCCGTAAAAATTAGCCGTGGGTCCCCCCACATCGTGAATATAGCCCTTAAAGTCCCCGTGATCCATCAGAACCCGGGCTTCCCGGAGGAGACTTTCCCGGCTCCGGGAACTTACGGCCCGGCCCTGGTGAAAGGTGATGGCGCAGAAGGAACAGCCCCCGAAACAGCCCCGGCTGGCCGTCAGGGAAAAGGTCAGCTCCCCCATGGCGGGGATCCCCCCGGCGGAATCATAGACGGGGTGGGCCCGGCGGACGTAGGGGAGTTCGTAGATCCGGTCTAATTCGTCCTGCTTCAAAGGGAGGGCCGGGGGGTTCTGAATCACCCAGCGGTCCTGGCCGGTCCGTTCCGCCAAGGGCCGGGCGCTTAAGGGGTCGGCGTTTTGCTGCTGGAGCCTGAAATGTTCCGCATAGGCCCGGAACGCTCCGGAATCTTCTCCCTTTACCGCGTCATAATCCGGAAGCCTTACCCAGGGTTGGCCCTCCGCGGCGAAATCCGGCCCCTGCGCCCGGACGCAGGTTCCCCGGACATCCCGGATGTCCCGCAGCTCCTCCCCTTCATCCAGCCGCCGGGCGATTTCCCTGACGGCCCGTTCCCCCATGCCGTACACGAGAATATCCGCCTTGGAATCCAGGAGGATGGATCGCCGCACCTTATCGGACCAATAATCGTAATGGGCAAAACGGCGGAGGCTCGCCTCGATCCCGCCTATGATAAGGGGTATGTTTTTATAACACCGCCGGATCCCTTCGGCATATATGAGGAGCGCCCGATCCGGCCGGAGGCCCGCCTTTCCCCCCGGGGAATAGGCGTCCTGGGAACGTTTTTTTTTCGCGGCAGTATAGTGGGCCACCATGGAATCCATGTTCCCCGCCCCGGCCAGAAAACCCAGCCGGGGCCGGCCTAAAACCGTATAAGCGCCGGGATCCCGCCAGTCCGGCTGGGGAATAATGCCAACCCGGAATCCCGCGTCCTCCAGGACCCTGGACACCACCGCCACGGCAAACGAAGGATGATCCCCATAGGCATCCCCGGAGACAAAGATGAAATCACAGCAATCCCAACCCCGCCTGTCCATATCCCGGCGGTTTATGGGAAGAAAATCCACAGGACCTGAAATAACCTACACGCCCACTACGGCGGTAACCTGGGGAATTTCTTTTTTTAAATAATTCTCAATACCCATCTTAAGGGTCATCTGGGCCATGGGGCATCCCCCGCAGGCGCCGGTGAGTTTTACCGAAACCGTGCCGTCATCGGCTACAGACACCAGTTCTACATCGCCGCCATCCGCCTGAAGGGAGGGCCGAACATTATTAAGGGCGCTTTTTACCTGCTCTTCCAGCATACTAAACTCCTTTTTTTCACTCCAAGAACTCACCAAAAACCAAGGGGGCTTTGGATAAGTTCAATATACTATTTTTCCCTTGAAATAACAACTCCCGTGTTCCAAAACCAGCAATTCTATGAACATTTTTCTTGACAGCCCCAAATTCCCGTTATATAATGTGTTCGTTAACGCAATGTGAACGACCACGCAGATAAACGTTCACGCAAAAATTTTTTAAGTGGAGGAAAGAAATGAAAAAACTTTTAGTGGCGGTTTTGGCGTTGTGCCTGGCCGCGGGAACGGTATTTGCCGGCGGAGGCAGCCAGGCAGGCGGATCCAGCGGAA
>JAIRMO010000123.1 GCA_031258625.1 Spirochaetaceae bacterium
GCCGCTACAGTAACCAAGCGTTTCATAGTATCCTCCATAGAAAAGAAAAAATATCTTTACAGGCATACACCCGCATTTCACGGAACAAGCACGGATATAATTCCCCTCCAGGGACCTTATCCCCTATAAAAAGCGGCGATATCGCCAATGACGTTTTATCGAACCGTAACCCGAGGGCTGATACATATTTCTCCTTAAAATTTTTATTATATTTCGAATTTATGTTGTAATAAATGGACATTTCCCCTGATTAGGATGGAGAAAACTTGGTGTCGGTATGGAAGTCTTTGTTTTGAGGTTTGACTGGAAGGCGAGGGTAACGCTCCGGTCAAACAGGAGGATCCGGATCGGGCGGTCCGGCACCCCAGATGGGTAACGCCTGGATCAGAACCGCCCTGAACAGGGATGTGTCGGAATTGGATCGGATGAGGCTTCTTTTCCGGAAGATTGGTGTAAAGCGGGGGCCCATATCCCGAAGCTATGATAAAAAGCAGCGTGAACCGTTGACTTTTTGTTTGAGAATGTTCTATAGTATCAAAATCCGCCCGGGTGGTGAAATTGGCAGACACGCTAGTTTCAGGTACTAGTGCTCGCAAGGGCTTGGGGGTTCAAGTCCCCCCCCGGGCAAAAGCCCCGCCGTAAGGCGGGGCTTTTCCTTTATCGGGGGGACTTGAACCGGAGGACGCGCCGACCTTCGGGAGGAATAGCGCACAGGATGTGCGCGGCAGCGTCCGTAGGCGGGCTGGAGGGCCGAGACAGGAGGTCGAGGCCCGTAAGCCAAGTCCCCCCCCGGGCAAAAGCCCCGCCGTAAGGCGGGGCTTTTCCTTTATCGGGGGGACTTGAACCGAAGGACGGGACAAATAGCCCCAGGAATGCTATAATTAGCTTATAGGAGCTTATTATGACCGAATACACCGTTTTATTGACCTGGGACGATGAAGCCTATGTCTGGCTTGCGTCCAGCGAAGATGTGCCGGGCCTTGCTCTGGAAGCGGGTTCCCTTGACGCTCTCATGGAACGTGTGAAATATGCGGTTCCTGATCTTCTGGACCTTAAGGGGACGGACATTAAAATCAACTTCAAGGCGGAACGGCTTACCGAGGTCCATGTTTAATAATGGCGGAGTATGAAAAGAAAGTCCGGGAAGTTCTGAAACAGCATGGATTTGTGTTTCATCATCATGGTAGAGGCGATCATGATGTATGGGTCAAAGTTTCCGCCAATATCAAAGTAACGGTTGACGGAAAAATAAAGTCCCGGCACATGGCAAATCAGATTATGAAAGAGGCCGGGATTGACCATCACTTTTGAAATGATCTCCAAAATGAACGCCACCGGGGAGGAGATATAACTGCCCCGTATCCCGAAAATCTATCTTGAGACTCATTTGACCATCCTGAAAGTTCTGTCCTCCCCGGGATTCCGCATACCCCCTATTCCGGTGTCCGGTGAAACACGACCGGTAAAACCCCGGCAGCCGGTTATTCACCCCCAGGCAAAAAAGCCCCGCCGTAAGACGGGGCTTTTCGTATTAGGTTGCCTTTTTCCCCCTGGCAGCGGGTTTGGGGGCGTCTTTTAGGGCCGTGCCTTCCGCCTGCCCCGGATTTGTCCCGGTTCCGTAGTAGGCGTCCCGGTAGAGCTGTTTTATTTCACTCAACAGGGGGTAACGGGGATTGCCGCCGGTACATTGGTCGTCAAAGGCTTGCATGGACATATTCTCCAGGGTTTTCAGGAAGGCATTTTCCTCAATACCGATATCCCGGATGGTGGGAGGGATATCCAACTCCTTTTTTAAAGCCTCCAGAGCCTCCAGGTATTTTTCCACCTTGTCCTCCGGGTTTTTTCCCCCCAGCCCCAGGTAGTCCGAAATCCGGCCGTACCGGTCTATGGCTACGGGGTATTTGTATTGGGGGAAGGTGGCCTGTTTCCGGGGGGCGTCTACCGCGTTGTACCGGATCACATGGGTAAGGAGTACCGCGTTGGCCAGGCCGTGGGGGACATGGAAGGCGGAACCCAGCTTGTGGGCCATGGAGTGGCAAACCCCCAGCATGGCGTTCGCAAAGGCCATGCCCGCCATGGTGGAGGCGTAGTGGACCTTTTCCCGGGCCTTGGGGTTTCTCGCCCCTTCCTTATACGCCCCGGGGAGGTACTTAAAGAGGAGCCGCAAGGCTTCCAGGGCCAGGCCGTTGGTGAATTCCGTGGCAAAAACCGATACATAGGCTTCGGTGGCGTGGACAACGGCGTCCAGCCCCGAATAGGCGGTGAGGCTTTTGGGCATATTCATGATAAAGTCCGGGTCCACAATGGCCATGTCCGGGGTCAGAGTATAGTCGGCGATGGGGTACTTGATGTTCTTTTTTTCGTCGGTAACCACCGCGAAGGGGGTTACCTCGGAACCGGTCCCGGAGGTGGTGGGGATCGCCACGAAAATCGCCTTTTTCCCCAATTCGGGGAATTTGTAGATCCGCTTACGGATATCCATAAACCGCATGGCCAGTTCCCCAAACTGAACCATGGGTTGTTCGTACATGAGCCGCATGATCTTTGCCGCGTCTATGGGGCTGCCGCCCCCCAGGGCGATCACCACATCGGGTTTAAAGACATTCATGATATCCACCCCCTTGTAGATGGTGGCCAGGTCCGGGTCAGGACGGACGTCAAAAAAGACCTCGTATTCGA
The DNA here is from genome assembly GCA_031258625.1 of Spirochaetaceae bacterium. Taxonomy (GTDB): domain Bacteria; phylum Spirochaetota; class Spirochaetia; order Treponematales; family Breznakiellaceae; genus JAIRMO01. The sequence continues at coordinate 2,680 of JAIRMO010000123.1, forward strand.
TCCCCATACTTTGCAGGGGGATGGTTACCCGGTTCACAAAGCCCGCGTCAAAAAGGTATTTGTCGGTGACGATAAAAGCCCGTTTCCTGCCCCGGAGGTCCCGGAGTCCCTCGGAAACGGCGTTTTGTTTGAAATACACCTTGGGCGGTACCTGGAACCACAACATATTCTCCCTCCGCTCCGCGACAGTTTTTACATTCATCAGATGCTTGACCCCCACATTCTCGCTGATCGCGTTTCCTCCCCAGCTTCCGCAGCCCAGGGTAAGGGACGGTTCCAGGCAGAAATTGTAAATATCCCCGATAGCCCCCTGGCTGGCGGGCATATTGATAAGTATCCGGCCGGTGTTCATCATCTCCCCGTATAACTTGATACGGTCGCGGTTATGTTGATCCGTGTACAGCGCCGCAGTGTGCCCCAGCCCTTCAAGCTGGACCTCCTCCCGGGCGATCCGGCAGGCGTCGTCAAAGTCCCGGGCACGGAACATCGCCAGTACCGGGGAGAGCTTTTCGTGGGCAAAGGGTTCGCCGGGGGAAACTTCGTTGATCTCCGCGATGAGGACCTTGGTTTCCTCGGGGACCGTGAGACCCGCCATGGCGGCGATTTTAGCGGCAGGCTGTCCCACGATATCCGCGTTGACCCTGCCGTCCTTCATGATCACGGACCCGAGCTTTTCCTTTTCCCCGGTATTCAAGATATAGGCCCCCCGGCGGACAAATTCTTCGGTTGTTTGTTTAAATACCGCGTCCAGGATGATCACCGACTGCTCACTGGCGCAGATCATCCCGTTGTCAAAGGACTTACTCATCAGGATGGAACTCACCGCCATCTTGAGGTGGGCGGTCTCGTCGATAATCGCCGGGGTATTCCCCGCCCCCACCCCGATGGCGGGCTTCCCCGAGGAATAGGCGGCCTTGACCATACCCGGCCCCCCGGTGGCGAGGATCAGGTTCAGCCCCGGATGGCGCATCAGGGCCGAGGAGAGTTCCACCGTGGGTTCGTCGATCCAGGCGATCACGTCTTCGGGGGCGCCGGCCTTGACCGCCGCATCCCGGACGACCCGGGCGGCCTCCACGGTGGCTTTTTTAGCCCGGGGATGGGGGGAGAAGATGATGGCGTTCCGGGTTTTGAGGGTAATGAGGCTCTTAAAAATGGCCGTGGAAGTGGGGTTGGTGGTGGGGACTATCCCCGCGATAAGACCGATAGGCTCGGCGATCTTCACGATCCCCGCTTCGCTGTCCTCCTCAATGATGCCGCAGGTTTTTTCCGCCGCGTATTTATTGTAGATGAATTCCGAAGCAAACTGATTTTTGATCACCTTGTCTTCAAAGACCCCCATACCGGTTTCTTCCACCGCTAGTTTTGCCAGCTTGAGCCGATTTTCATTAGCCGCCTGGGCGGCGTGGCGGAAGATAACATCCACCTGGGACTGGGTGTATTCGGCGAATTTCCGCTGGGCTGCGGTTACCCGGACTACCAGTTCGTTTAATTCTTCCTGGGTTCTTATTGCCATACAATGCTCCTCTAAAACATATTGATAAAAATATATCGATATAATTCTATTCAAACATAAAGGAAAAAAATTTTTTTGTCAAGGATCGGCAGGAAAGTTCCAGGGCAAAAGCATAGAAATTCGCGTCCTCCTCTTTTGGGCGCATTTCCGGCGCAAAGCGCCGGAAACCGGGCTTTCCGCTCCAATTCCTTACGGTATTTCCGCTTCAATCCCTTGCGCGTTTCCCGCGGGAGTCTTTTCCCCTGCTGTGATAGCGGTAAACGGGCGGCAGACGATTCTATGCGTTTATCCTGGGTAAAGTCCCGGGGGAGGTCTGACCCCACATAATAAATAGAGCGACACAGGCTTAGACATACGGTATAGGGAATCACGGTCAACGCGCCAGGCTTTTATAGTGATTTTATTCTCCGCGTTTTCCCACTGAATCATATTGTTTTTCCTTCTTACATCATCTTAGCCGAAACTGCAATAAAAAACAACAATTGGGAAAGATGAACCCTAATAGCGTCCTTAATTTCAGGCAGCCATGAATACACATAGAAGACTTATCCTCAACATCATAGGCACTTATACTTAAACACGGTTATTAGTTCATCATTCAAGTTCGAGGCATTCAATTGCCGGATCCTTATCTAGTGATAAATCAGTATAGGAATTCAGACAATATACTATGATTCTTGCATGACTCCCATCTTGTATTCGGAGAACAGCTTCTTTTTGAATTAGTTTAAAAAGACGGGTATATTCGTCTTTTTCCTGGTCAATGATGTTTGACAGCAAATTATTCAGAAATTCACCATCAATACCATCAACAACAAAACGCAGACCATATTCAAAAATGTCCCGATTATTGGTTTTTTCATCGTTTAAGCAATTTTCAAGAATCAGCAGGCCTTTCTTTCTTGCGTTGATAGCCATTCTAATTGCATGTGGAGCAAAAATGGTATACTGTTTAATAAATTCATCCCTTGTCATAACTTGTGAGTCGCAAGTTTCAGGCGGCTTTATAGAGAAAAGCGTCAGTACGCATGGACTCAATAAGGTTCCTGAATACCCGCAACCGCCTCAATTTTGGTAAAAACCGGTGGAAAT
>JAIRMO010000146.1 GCA_031258625.1 Spirochaetaceae bacterium
CAGGGAGGTTGTTTTGGCTGTAGTTACTATGAAAAGCCTGCTTGAATCGGGAGTACATTTCGGTCATCAGGTCAAACGCTGGGATCCGCGGATGGAAAAGTATATCTTCGCGGAACGGAACGGGATTCACATTATCGATCTGCAAAAGACCATCCAGGCGATCAAAGATGCCTATGAAGCGATCCGTAAAACCGTTTCTTCGGGCAAAACCGTTTTGTTTGTAGGGACCAAAAAGCAGGCGCAGCAGGCAATTCAGAAAGAAGCCGAACGGTGCGGTATGTTTTTTGTGAATAACCGTTGGCTTGGGGGGATGCTGACCAATTTTGTGACGATTAAAAAATCCCTGCTTCGTCTTAAAAAATTGGAAAAGATGGAAGTGGACGGGACCTTTGAAAACCTGACTAAAAAGGAAATAGCGTCCCTGGGTAAGGAGCGGGCTAAACTCCAGAAAAACCTGGGGGGTATCAAAGAGATGAAGGATCCTCCGGGGATTCTCTTTATTATTGATACCCGTAAGGAGGCTATCGCCGTGGCTGAAGCCCAGCGTATGGGTATCCCCATCGTTGCGGTGGTGGACACCAATTGTAATCCCGAGGGGATCAATTACCCCATCCCCGGTAATGATGACGCTATCCGGGCAATCACCCTTTTTACCCAGATCATTGCCAACGCCGTGGTTGAAGCGGATAATGAGGCGGGGCTCAAGATCATCGAAACCCTGGGGGATGAAGAGGAAGATATGGAAAATATCGTCACCGACGCATCCATCAAAGAGGAAGATCAGGAGATCGATATTGAATCCTACGCTTCCAAGACGGAATCCCAGGCGGTCGATACCGCCGCGACGGGGCCTGAAACGGGGCTTGACGAGGAAGATGAACTTCCCGTGGATGTAGATAAAGTATACGGCGAAGAATAGCTCATCCGCAAAAAAGCAATTTGAAGGAGTTACATAAAATGGAGATCAGTGCGGTCGATGTTAAAAAACTTCGGGAAAAGACCGGAGCGGGAATAATGGAATGTAAAAACGCTTTGGCGAGTACCGAGGGTGATTTTGCCAAGGCGGAAAAATTATTAAAAGAAAAGGGACTCGCGGCGGTGGAAAAACGGGCGGGCCGGGCAACCAACGAGGGCAAGATCTTTATCAAAATAAAGAACGATACGGCGGCCCTGGTGGAATTAGCGTCTGAAACGGATTTTGTCGCCCGGAATCCCGAATTTATCGCCCTGGGCGGGAATATTGCCGAGCGGATCTTGGAGAAGGGATACACCGACCTCAATGACGAGCTTACGGGAATGGTGGGCGATCTGGCCACTAAGATCCGGGAAAACATGAACCTGAAACGGATACGGGTGGTAAAGGCCGCCGCCAATGAATACCTGACCCAATACATCCATGGGGACGGGGCCATCGGGGTGGTGGTAAAAATGGGAGCCGATAAAGGGGAAATCTATACAAATGAGGACGCGAAAGCCTTTGCCTTTACCTTGGCCCTCCATATAGCGGCTTTTAATCCCCTTGCGTTGGATAAAGGCAAGGTTGATCCGGTTTTTCTTAAGGAACAGGAAGATATTTTCCGCAAACAACTGGAAGGGGATGAAAAGCTGACGGGGAAACCGCCCCAGGTTCTGGATAACATCCTTAAGGGCAAGGTAAACAAGTACCTTGCGGATATCTGTCTTCTGGATCAAGGGTATGTGAAGGATGAAAAGATAACCGTTGCCCAGGCGTTGGCGGATTACGGCAAACAGTTGGGGGCAAAACTCACCGTCAATGACTTTGTGTATTTTAAAGTAGGCCAATAGGACCCCTATATGCCCCCGGAAAATGCCGGGGGTTTAGAGAAACACTCAAGAAAAGGAGTGGAACAGGTATGCATAACGTTATTTCCTCCGCCGAAGATCGGATGAAAAAGACTATTTCCAGTCTAAAGGATGGGTATTCATCCCTCAGGACAGGCCGGGCATCGGCGGCTCTGTTTGATAAAATTAAAGTGGATTATTACGGTGATAAATCCCCTTTAAATCAGGTGGCGAATATTTCTATTCCCGAAGCCAGACTCATTGTGATTCAGCCCTGGGATAAAGCGTTGATTGGGGAAATCGAAAAGGCGATCCGTTCATCGGAACTTTCCCTTAACCCCTCGAACGACGGAAAGGTTATCAGAATTTCCATTCCGCCCTTGACCGAGGAACGCCGGAAAGAACTGGTGAAACAGGCCAAGAATCAGGCTGAACAGAGCCGGGTGGCGGTGCGGAACATACGCCGGGACGGTAATGACGAGCTTAAAAAACTGCTTAAAGACGGAGACCTTACGGAAGATGAAGAAAGCCGCGCTTCAGAAGAGCTGCAAAAGGTAACCGATAATTATATCGTAAAAATCAATCAGGTTTTAGAAGAAAAAGAAAAAGAAATACTGGAAGTATAATGCCCCTTGATGCGGATTATGATAATTTTCATCTTCCTTCTCATGTCGGGATCATTATGGATGGAAATGGCCGTTGGGCACGGAAACGGAATATGATCCGTACCCAGGGGCATTTGGAAGGACTGAAAACCGCAAAAAAAATGGTAAAAGTCGCGAGCAATATGGGTATCTCCTTCCTCACCCTCTATGTGTTTTCCACGGAAAATTGGAAACGTACCGCCGATGAAGTGGGCTTCATTATGGGATTGGTCAAAACATACCTGCGGGAAGAACTGAATTTTTACCGGGAAAATCATATCCGAATCCGTCACGCGGGAGATCCCCAGGGGCTGCCTTTGGAAATCGCCGGGGAAATCCGGGAGGTTTGTGAAGCCACCCGGAATTTTCAGGGGCTTTCGGTAATATTGGCCCTTAATTACGGAGGGCGGGATGAAATAGTTCGGGCGGTACGGCGCTTGTCGGCGGAAGGCCGGGGGGAGATCACCGAAGAGACCATCCGGCGTCATCTTGATAATCCCGATATTCCCGATCCCGACCTGATCATCAGGACCGGCGGTGAATTGAGGACCAGTAATTTTCTGCTTTGGGAATCGGCTTACGCGGAATATGTTATTTCCGAAAAATTATGGCCCGATTGGACCGAAGATGATTTTAAATCGGCGATCTCTGATTACCAGCGGCGGGAACGTAAATTCGGCGGTATCCGGACATGAAAAAATTAATAGGACGGTTTTTAATTTTTTTTATCGGATTACCCCTTATCGTTTGTTTGGTACTCTTTTTGCCCCATAAGAATCATTTAGCCCTGAATATCGCTGTGGTTGTGGTTACCGCCCTGGGAAGCGCGGAATTTGCGGGGATGTTGAAAAAGAAAAACTGTCCTATTTCCCCCTTAGAGGCGGGGATCTTAGGCGCCCTGGTTCCCCTGGGAATGACCCTCACGGTTAGTTTTGGAATAAACCCGCCGATAGTTTCGGTTGTTTTTATATTGGGTATTTCCTGGCCCTTGGTTTCCCGGGCCTTTTTTCCCGCCCGTAATTTGCCGGATATCCTGCTTTTTATTGCCGCGGGTTTTTCGGTGATCGCCTATCCGGGATTTTTTATGAGTTGGATTATCAAAATGCCCCTACTCCCCCAGGCGGATTGGGTAATCCTTATATTTGTACTCATGGTCATCACCAATGATTCCGTTGCCTGGGCCGTAGGAATGCTTTTCGGCAGGGGAAATCGTAACATTATAGCCGTCAGCCCCAATAAAAGCATCGCCGGATTTATCGGCGGCCTTACCGCTTCCCTGGCTATCGGATTGGGGGCGGTCCTGCTGATACCCCAGGCTTTTATTGCCCGGCATATTCCGGCCATACCCTCCGGGATAATCCTGGGGCTTCTATCGGGAATTGCCGCCGCCCTGGGGGATCTGGCGGAATCGGCATTAAAAAGAAGTTCCCAAATCAAAGATTCCGGATCCCTTATTCCCGGCAGGGGGGGGGTCCTGGATTCGATAGATTCCATAGCCATGGCGGCGCCGGTATATTATGGGCTGTACCGGTTGTTGTTTTAAAAAGCCCATATCCATGGAAATAGTATGAAAAAGAAGATAGCGGTTCTTGGCGCTACCGGTTCTATCGGTAAAAGTACCATGGATGTACTCAGACATGGACCGGATGATTTTGAAGTGGTCCTCCTTTCCGGTCATAAAAATATCCGGGGACTTTTGGAGCTTTCACAGGAATTCCCCACCGCCCGGCTTGCCGTATCCGGTCCGGTTTCCCCGGGAGGAGGTGTTCATGCGTATCACGGTTCCCAGGGCCTGCTCACGGCCATAGCCGAATCCGGGGCGGATATGGTGGTTAACGGTATCGCCGGGGCGGCGGGACTCCCCCCTTCCATCGCGGCCTTGGAAGCGGGGGCGGATCTGGCCCTGGCCAATAAGGAAACCATCGTGATGGCCGCCTCCCTGGTATTTGCCCTGGCGGAACGAAACCATAAGCGGATCCTACCGGTAGATTCGGAACACTCGGCTGTTTTTAATCTCCTGGAAGCCCATGGGAAAGCCGGGCTGGATAAGATCCTATTGACCGCTTCAGGGGGGCCCTTCCGTACCCTTCCGGCGGAACAGTTTCAATCTATAAAACTTGAAGAAGCCCTGGCCCATCCTACCTGGAATATGGGGCCCAAGATCACCGTGGATTCGGCAACCCTGGCCAATAAGGGCCTGGAGGTGATAGAGACCGTGGGATTTTTTGGGATAAGGCCGGAGGAGATATCCGTGGTCATCCACCCCCAAAGTATCGTCCATTCCATGGTGGCCCTCCGGGATGGAGGGGTATACGCCCAAATGTCCAAACCGGACATGCGGTTTCCCATCCACAGCGCCCTCTATTGGCCTGAACACAGGGCCTGCTCCTCCTTTGGGGCCTTACAATTTGACGGCTTAACCTTGCAATTCGACAAGCCTGATTTTAAGAGATTTCCCCTGCTGCCCCTGGCTTACGAAGCGGCCCGGGCCGGAGGGTTCTATCCCGTGGTATATAACGCGGCCAATGAGGTGGCGGTTACGGCATTTTTATCAAAAAAAATCGATTTTCTTGATATATTCGCCATAGTTGAGTATGTTTTCAATAGGAAGTGGATGAACATGAATTCCCCCGGATCCCCCCCGGATTTGGAAGTCATTCTTGAAGTGGACGCACAAGCCCGGGAACAGGCCCTTAACTATATTACGGAGAAAAAATGATGTTCATAAAAATAATCTTAGGTTTAATTGGATTAGGGGTGGTCGTCTTTGTCCATGAATTGGGACATTTTATTGCCGCCCGGTTGGCGGGTATTGATGTGGAAGCCTTCTCCATCGGATGGGGGCAGCCCCTGTTAAAAAAGAAATTCGGCAAGGTGGAGTACCGGATTGGCATATTTCCCATCGGGGGGTATTGCAAAATGCGGGGGGAAAATGAATTCCAAGAGGCTTATGATAACAAAAAAGCGGAAATTCCCCAGACCAAAGGAACCTTTTACGGGGTAAGCCCCTGGAGACGGATTTTGGTTTCCTTTGCGGGTCCGCTTTTTAACCTTATCTTCGCGATTGTGGTATTTTCCGTTATCTGGGGTATAGGTTTTGAGGTGTATACCATGGATAACCGGATCGTGCTTGCGTCGGACATTGACCCGGGAGAATGGTATCCCGCCAATGAGTCGGGGCTTAAAACCGGGGATCGAATAATCGAAATTGACGGCAGGCCTATTGCCAATTACCATGACATTCAGGAAATAATAGCGACCAACGCGGAAAAAAACCTCGTCCTGAAGGTGGAACGGGGAGGCGAAATTCTGGAGCTTGCCATACGGCCGAATCTTGAAAAAAACTCCGGCGCCGGTAAAATCGGGGTGTATTACTGGGCCGACCCGGTGGTGAGCGCCGTGGCCGAGGGAAGCGCCGCGGCTGTAGCGGGAATCAGAAGCGGGGACCGGATTAACCGGATTAACGGACGGGATTTTCCCTATACCGTTGCGATGCTGCGGGCCCTCTCGGATCAGCCGCCGGTAGTATCCCTGGAATATGAACGGGACGGGGAAATTAAAAATACGGATCTGGTCCCCTCCTACACCGGGGAAGGGATTCCCGATATCGGCATTACCTATGAGGCTGTTCGGTACCATACCCCGCCCTACTCTCCCCTGGGGGCGGTAATCAAAGGCGCCGGGGAGGTCTGGAAAACCCTGGTTATTTCCGTGCGGAGTTTGGGGCTTCTTTTTCGGGGTATTGATTTGACCCAAGCGGTTTCCGGGCCGGTACGGATCACCTATATGGTAGGGGATGTCGCCGCGGAAGGTTTTGGTCAGAGCATCGGTACCGGTATATCTTCCATGGCGAATTTCCTCGCCCTCATTTCCATAACCCTGTGCATCATGAACCTCCTCCCCCTCCCCATACTTGACGGAGGAATGATCGTACTCTTCATTATAGAGATAATAAAAGGACATCCCCTGCCCCCCAAGGCGGTCTACGCTTTTCAAACCATTGGGGTGGTTCTGATTTTTGGGCTCATGGCTTTTGCGGTTTTTGGGGATATCCTTTTTTTAGCCCAGCGTTAAAGCGGGGTTGCTTTCGGTTTGAAAAGGCCTCAAATTATTATTTTATAGGGAGCTTTGAATGAAATATAAGATTCCTTGTTTTTGTGATAATACCTTTTCCGTGGAAGTTCCCGATGAAATTGATCTGGATGTCCAGGATGAATATATTGAAAAAATCATGGACGGTTCTTTTATGAATTTCTTTTGTACCACCTGTGGAAAAAAACATAAACCCGAATTTCCCGTAACCATCTTATGGCCCAGCAGGAGCTTACGGCTTGAAGTAATTCCCGAATTGGAACGGGGGGAATTTTACCGTAGAAAAAAAGACAACGAACAAAAAGAAACCGTTATCGGTTATCCGGAACTTTCGGACCGGATAGCGGTTTACCGGGACAAGCTGGAACCGGCGGTTATCGAAGCGTTAAAATATTACCTGCTTCTTAAGGCTGAAGAAACCAATCCTGATGCGGAGATCAGCATCTGGTATCAGCAGCAGGGACCGGACGCCCTTGAATTTCATATCCACGGATTAAAGACGGATGAGATCGCGGTTACCCATCTTCCCATGGACCTCTATGAGAAAACAAACCGGGACTTTAAAACCAACCCTCGGGGAGAGCTTTTTTCTTCCCTCCGCTGGCGTTCATATCTTTCGATACAGAACCTGATGCGCCCCGAGGAATTAAAGTGATCCACCCGTCACGGCCGCCCCTTAAGGAAATCGTCCCCTTCTTTCCTTTGACACGGTACCTGTGGATAGTTTTAGCTTTTTTTACGGCGGTGTTCCCGGGCAAGGTCGAATCCCAGGGAATTTTCAGGAGAAAGGCTCCGCTTGTTTTACCTGTAAACGGACATAGGGGTCCGGTCAATGTCCTCCTTTACGACCACGGGGGACGTATTTTAAGCGCCGGATCGGACGGTTTTCTGGGAGTTTGGGATGTTTCCGCTCATGCCGCGGTTGAACGTTTTCAACTGTCCCCTTTCCCTATAGTTTCCATGGTTTTACGGCCGGATAAACCGGAAATCGCCCTTATTGAACGGGAGGAGCCCGGGTTTTACCGGGTTTCCGCCTGGAACTATGAAACCAAACAAAAACTTTTTGTCCGTTCTTTTAAGGAACCCGTATCCTATATTAATTATTCCGGTGGGGGTAATTTTCTTGTTGCGGCTCAGGAAAGTAGAGCCGGAGCCTTTTTTATTAACGCGGAAACCGGAGATAATATACATACTCCCTTAAACGTGAAGGGAATCATTACCTTCGCCGCCACCGGCAGATCCGAACGGACCATGATCGCCTATGTATCCTCCGGCTTTCTGTCCTACTGGGAATTGGAATCGGGGGAGGAAATCCGGCGTTTATCTGTTCCCTCCGCTATTCTGTCCCCGATCCTCCTGGGGAACAACAATATCTTTGCCGGTTTTGATTCCAACGGATTGGTGATACTAAATGCCCTCTCCGGGGATATTATCGTCCGGGATCCGGCGGTTTCCCCGGGCATACTGGTCCCCGAAGTTTCCGAAACGCTGGAATTTCTGTGTTATTCCGCGGGCCGGGCGGCTTATTTTTCCCTTACCCCCAAGGGCAGCCTGGAACAGACGCATTGGTTAGCCGCCTCCGTTCCCGGCGGGATAACCAGCGCCGTCAGCGCCGGTAAAATCCCGGTGCTGGGAAGCGCCGACGGCAAAGTCCGGTTTTTTGATCAACGGAGAAATATCAAGGCTATGGATGCCGCGGAACAACTGACCTTTCAGGATGCGGCGGTTTCCGGTGGTGTTCTGGCTTTTATCGGGGAAACCGATATTGGGTTTCTTCCCCTGAATTATACCGCCATTAAAAACGAGGGAATTATTCAGCTTGAGGGAGTCCGAAATTATACCCATATCACCCCGGAATCCGAAAGAAACTATGATGAGCCGGGAGAATTCATATTGTGGCGATCCGATGGGGGTATGGAATATTCCCTGATAAAAGACATCCCCATCCCCACTATGGAGCGGGGCCCTTCCGGTACCACAAAAAGAATTGACCGGGCCTCCGTCACGCCGGCCGTAACGGGGGAGTCCCTGCTTTCCGTTTCTCTGTTAACGGATCAGATGTTGTTTCTTGATACCGGGGGAAATATTACCCTAAACTCCCTTACTGAAGAGAAAAAATATTCCTTTTTTTCCCAAGGGGCCCTGGATGCGGTTTTTCTTGATAATGAGAACATTATCATCAGCCGCAGTACCGGTACCGGGGGGCCTCCCTTTCTTATGGCGAATCTTCCCAGCGGGGAAACCGTACCTCTGGACTATCCTTCCAGTGTCGGTCTCCGGATATACCGGGGCTTAACCGGGTCCCTCTACGGGGGAGTGGTGGCATTGGTTTCGGGTAATGCAAAAACCGGTATTATCAAGCTGGATATCACCAGGCCGGATCGTTCTGAGCTTTTAATGGAATATCAGGGGGAAGATATCAGCTTTGATATGGCGGAATGTAACGGCGCCTGGGCAAGCACCCTTGGGCAAGAGGGGGCTCTTATATATAAGTCCGGCGGTATGGTTCCTTTTGAGCGGACTTCCGGTCTGCCCGTAAGGCTTTTCGGCGGGACAAACTGCTTTTTAGCCATAGACAAGGACGGTAGTATAACCTGGCATGATCCGGAGAGCGGAAAAACGCTTGCCCTCCTCCGGCTGTATGACAAGGAATGGTTTTTGGCAAAAGAAGACGGATCGCTTTTGAGCGGCACCATTAAAAAAAACAACTAAAACAGCGGATCCGCGGACGGGTATGTTTTATCTCTCTTTTAATCGTGGGACGGATTTTTGCGTACCTTTTCTATGGCTTGGGAAACCGCCTGTTTTACCGAATCGGCATAGGATTTATCATCCATCGCTTGAGCGGCATAGAGGGTTCCTAAGAGAGAAAATCGATAGAAGGGTTTTACCGCATTCAGCGCCATGGCGGCCATATCGACCACACAATCATTACAACGGCAAATGATCCCTTTATATGCTTCAAGCTGATTTTCCAATTCCTTCAGGACCAACTTCTCCGATTCGTTCACCAAAAGTTCGAAATTATAATTATCAAGAAATGCCACGTTTCCTCCTTAATGTGTCTATTTTTAAACTTGGGGTAGTTTTGAAATAACCTCTCCTATAAAAATAAAAGGACCGTAAAAAAAAATCAACCGTTTTTTTCCCAAGACTCGAATCGGGTGTATTTTTTTAAAAACATAATCTTCACCGGCCCGGTGGGACCATTCCGCTGTTTGGCGATATTTAATTCCATCAGTATCCCGTCGGAAGGGGCCTCTTCCCCGGATTTTTTTTCCGAATCCTCTGTTGTATTCAAAAACATAACCAGATCCGCGTCCTGTTCAATAGAACCCGATTCCCGTATATCCGAGAGGTTGGGCCGTTTACCCTCAGCGTCCCGGCGGACCTGAGACAGGGCAACGATGGGGATGTTGAGTTCCCGGGCAAGGCTTTTAAGGGAACGGGAAATTTCCGCTATTTGTTCATGCCGGGGAAGCTGATAATTGTCGGAGCTTATCAGGGTAAGGTAATCGATAAAAATTATCTCCACCTTCTGCTGGACCCGGAGCCTCCGCGCCTGGGCCCGGAGATCCAGGAGTTTCATATTGGGCATATCCACAATAAAGAAGGGGGCTTTATAAATACGATCCGCCGCTTCGTAAATAAGGGTAAAATCGGAGGGCTTTAAAAGACCTGCCCGAATTTTAGTGGATTCGATCCGGGCCTCACTGGAAATAAGCCGTTGTACCAAGGCTAAATCAGACATTTCCAGGGTAAAAAAGGCAATAGGAACCGGTTTCTTTTTGTTATGGATGGACATATTGGCAGCCATGGTTAGGGCCAGAGCGGTCTTTCCCATGGAAGGCCGGGCGCCGATAATGATGAGTTCCGAATTTTGAAAACCCGAGGTCATATTATCCAATTTATCCAGCCCCGATGGGATCCCGGTATAGGCATCTTTGTTATTGAAGAGGCTTTGTATGGTGTCTATAGCCTGGGGAATGATTTCTTTGGCGCTTTTAAACGTAAGGGTCTGGCGGTTATCGGAGAGATCAAATAAACGCTGCTGGGTTTCTTCCAGAATGATCCGGGAGTCCATGGATTCGTCAAAGGATTTGGTGTTTACCTCGGCGGATATTTTCAGCAAAGCCCGCCGGGTGGCACAATCTTTTACTATTTGGGCATAATAATCCACATTGGCGCTGGAGGGCACCACATTGGTCAGGGACGCCACGTAGGCGGCCCCCCCGGAAGCGTCCAATTCCCCCGCCTGCCTGAGTTCCGCGGTAACGGTGATGATATCCGCCTTTCGCCCCTGGTTAAAAAGGCTTAAAACCGCCTCATAAACACGGCGATTCGCGTTAGAATAAAAATCATCCGGCCTAAGGTACTGGATAACAACGGTAACCGCGTCCTCATCCAGAAGCAGAGCCCCCAAGGCAGCCTGCTCCGCTTCTTCGTTATGGGGGGGGATCTTATCTTTAAGGGCCGTTACTGCCATAGGGAGGCTAAAACTTATTCCTGGGAAGGCTCAACAATACCGGCGTCAAGGGAAACCGCCGGGGAAGGCTCCGTTTCGGTTTCATTTTGATCTTCCGGCGGTGTTTGGGGGCCCGCTTCCGGGGTAATAGGCTCCGTCCGCTCCTCGGTATCCCGGTGTTTCCGAAACCTGTTTGGGGGCGGATTTTTCGTTTCAACCTTGAGTTCCTGCCCCTGGACCGTAACGGTTACTTCCGCGGCGGCACTCTCGTAAAGTTTAACCGTAACCTTATATTTACCAACGCTCTTAAAGCTATTTCCCGGAAGCTCAATCCGTTTCCGTTCCACCGGAAATCCCTGTTTTAAAAGTTCATCCGCAACGGTTTGGCTGGTAACGGCGCCGTACAGTTTTCCATTGGGACCCGCCGGCATGGATAAAAGCATCTCAAGACCTTCGAGTTTTTCTTTAAGCCCCAGGGCGTCCTTCCGTTTATCCGCCTTACGGGCTTCAATTTCTTCCCGGCGGGATTCAAATAACTTTATCGTGCTTTCCGTATAAGGAAGGGCGATACCCCGGGGAAAGAGATAGTTTCTGGCGTAACCTTTGGCTACATCCCTGATATCCCCTTCTTCGCCCAGGGGGTTCAGGTCTTTGTTGAGAATTACCTTCATAACACAAGCTCCTTTGAAATAAAAGTCCAAGCTTTTATTCCGTGATTCCTCTTTAATTCCACATCTTCGGAGTAGAAGATGATTTGTCTGATTTTTGCGTCCGAAAGGGCGCCCAATTTTCCGCTATCCCCAGGAAGATCAAAATTCCCAGGATAAACGGACTGATTCCCGGATTAAATATCATTAATAACAAAACAACATTTAATGCCAACCGTAAGGCCCGGGGGATGGCAAAACGATTTAAGAAAAACAATACGATCCCCCCGCCCTGGGCCAGGTAAAGTATACTACAAAGGGTGAGGATATTCCACGCGGCGATTTCCAAGGGGGCAATTTTTGCCCAGGTGCCCAGCAGTACCGCCAAAAGAGAACCGGAAAGCGCCCAGATAATCCCCGGTTCCACATGAAACCCCGATAAATCCCCCCCCGGCCGCTTATGCCGGATAATCCGGGTGAACATCAAAGCCGCCTCGCGGCTTATAAAAAAGAACAAAACCCAGGATGCCACCCCGCCGCCGCGGATAAGGATAAATCCCAGATATTCCAGCAAGATATCCGGGGTGAGTTGTTCTAAAAAGGAAAGGCGGACCATATCCGCCCCTCCTGAGGATGCGTAAAGGGAATTAACCGCCTCCAGTTGCGCTTTAATAAAAGCATAAAACCCGGCGTTGTTTCGCAATACGCTAAGAAGGGGAAAAAAAGCCCCCGCCCCGATCAAAGAACCCAACATAAGACGATACGCTGTTCGGATCCGTAAAAACCGGGGCCCCGATACCGGAGGAGCCGCAATCCACCCAAATAGTACGATCATGGCGGAAAAATAAAAAATATCCGTCCCCACATCCCCAGGATCATACCCCCTCAAGAGGGTAATTCCCCCCAATAACATATTGGTAAAAAGGGCAAGTGCCGCAGCAAGCCAAAAGCTCCGTAAATCATAACCGAACGCCACAATCCCCAAGGGAACCAGAAAAAAAAATCCAAAAATTCCAATCCGGCTGCACCCCACACTGATAAAGGCGCTGATTAGGGCAGGAATAAAATCCGGACTGCGGCGGATGGTCATAAACGACAAAAACGCGGCTTATTCGGCAACAAAAGGAAGCAAGGCGATAACCCGGGCCCGCTTAATCGCCAAGGCCAGGGCCCGCTGATGTTTCGCACAGGTTCCGGTAATCCGCCGGGGTAATATTTTCCCCCGCTCGGTGATAAACCGGCGAAGCACATCCGCATCCTTATAATCTATCTTCATTTTTTGGGTGCAAAATTTACAAACCTTCTTTTTAAAATAGATTTTTCCCTTCCCACCCCGGCCGGTTTTGTCTTCCCCTTCCCGGCCGTCCATTTGAACATCCATACCCCTATCCTGCCGGGGCGGGCGCTCGTTTTCAATATATTTTTCGTCGGACATAATAAACTCCATAAAATTTAAACTTTTTCAAAGGGTCAAATTTTGAAAAAACAGCCCTATTTACGTAAAAAACCGGCCTCCGGGACGATTTTCCTCAGGAACATTCCCAATTCCAAAACCGGGTTAATTCCTCTTAGAAGGGAATATCATCGGTAAAACCATCGTCCCCTTCCGGAGGGGGCCCTTCACGGGAGCTTTTTTCCTGGGGCGTTTCTTCCCGCCGCTCCTGGTACGATCCTCCGCCGGATCCGTAGGATGAATTTCCCCCGCCGGGGTTACCGCCGAGAAGCTGCAGGTTGTTTGCCACAATTTCAACCTTGGAACGGTTCTGACCATCCTGTTCCCACCGGTCCTGGCGTAACTCCCCCTCAATTCCCACCATTTTCCCCTTAACCAGGTACTGATTCAAGGCTTCACCCTGCCTTCCCCATAGAACAATATCAAAATAATTCGCCTCATCCACCCACTGATCGCCGCTTTTTTTACGGCGGTTAATCGCTATGGAAAATTTGCAAACCGGCTGCCCACCGGTGGTATATTTGAGTTCCGCGTCCCGGGTTAATCTACCGATAAGGACTACATGGTTTATATCTGCCATGACGTCTCCTTATTCCTCTATATTGACAAAAAGATATTTAAGAAGATTGGTATTCAGCTTAAAGATCCGATCCAGGGTTTGCAGCTTTACCGGATCCAATTTGAGCGTAAAAAGGACATACCGTCCCCGTCTTCTTTTCTTGATTTCATAGGCAAGATCCCGATCCCCGATCTCATCGGTTTTTTCGATCTCCGCCCCCTGATTGCTTAGGTCGGTCAACAAATGTTCCCGCCCTTCTTTGTACTGGTCTTCTTCCAGGGGGAAGATAACCGTTAGCTCATACTGACGCATGGGCCCTCCTTCCGGACTAAATTACGGTCTGCCATACCGGCAGACAAAGAGGTGTATTGGGGTGCTTTCAAAATATGATATCTTGAAACTGTCTTATAATATAAAGAAATAACTTTTTCGTCAACACATCGCATTGCCACATCCGTATTGACCAGGAATTCAAAGTTTAAAAAAAAGGCCCGTTCAATATAAAAATGACCAAAT
>JAIRMO010000211.1 GCA_031258625.1 Spirochaetaceae bacterium
CGCTTATATGACTGGTTCCAATTTGATCATTGATGGAGGATGGACGGCATGGTAGCTCTCAACAAAACCGGTATTTATTCGGCGCTTTTTACCCCATTTAACGCGGAAGGGGAGCCGGACATGGAAAAACTCCGTGTGCTTATCCGTTATGAATTGAAACAAGGGGTGGAAGGTTTTTACTGCTGCGGCTCTTCCGGAGAAGGACTCCTCCTGGAACCGGAGGAACGGAAAAAAATAATTGAGATTGTTGCGGATGAGGTTGGGAGCAAAGCGCCTTTTGTTGTACATACCGGCGCGCTGAGTACCCGTACCGCCGTCGATCTTTCGACCCACGCAAAAAAGCACGGCGCCGCCGCGGTTTCACTGATTCCTCCTATTTATTATCATTACGCTATTGGAGAAATTGAGGGTTACTATATGGATGTGGTAAACGCGGTGGACATCGGGGTTATTGTTTATAACATTCCGCAGTTTACGGGAATTGCTTTTTCCCAAAAAAACGTCTTTTTACAGGACCCGCGGATCATCGGTATTAAACACACCTCAATAAATCTTTTTGATATGGAAAGGATCCGCCGGTTTTTTCCCGACAAGATCATATTTAACGGCTATGATGAAATTTGGTGCTGCGGCCTTACCATGGGAGCGGATGCCATCATCGGAACCATGGTAAATATTTTCCCCAAACTCTTTAGGCAGATCCGGGAGGAAGTCCGCAACGGGGATATTCAAAAAGCCCGGGAATTGCAGCATCAGCTTAATGACTTCGTTGAGGTTGTAGTGGAAGCTGGCATATTCCCCGGCGCCAAATACAGTATGAGCCTTCTGGGGATTGACCTGGGACCGTGCCGTAAGCCCTTTGCGCCCCTCGGCGTTGAAAGCAAAAAAAAGGTCGAAGCGGCGCTGGAAAAAGTCCGGCCCTGGCTATAATCGGCGCCGTATAACTTACCGCTGTTCGTTGCGTTTGTTCCAAGGCCCGGTGGGAATTTGAGGGCAGGCGGTTCGTCTAAAACCGCCGCTTTCACGGGCGGGGAAGGGTGGGCGGACCTTGCCCCGAAGATCTTCTAGGCGTCTTTTCTCTTTATGCCTATTTAAACTTTGAATTACTGACTGTCCCCTTGACTATCTTCCCGATGAACCGCATAGTATAGGTGTATATTTCAAAGGAAGTGAGGTCGGACCCCGCGGGGGCCGGTAATCCTCCGCTATCCCGTAACTGTAACCGGGGTTGGTTCCGTCATAACAGCCACTGGCCGGAAATGGCCGGGAAGACTGACGGAACGGAATTGGCTGTCAAAAGGAGGGCCGCGGGCTGCCGCGGTTCAGGCTGCCGTTCCCCCCGTAAGCCAGGAGACTTTGGTATACAGAAGATTCCGGGGGGATTTCCCCAGGGATTTTCCCGGTTTTTCCGCGGCCTCGTGGATTGGGCCCGGGGAATTTGGTTTTTGGCAGGTTTATTTTCTCGTTTTCCGTGAGGAAAAGTATGCCGGCGGGACAGGTGTAACCGGTTCAGCGGCAAAGGAGTTTTTCATGGCCCTAAGAACGCTTATTAACGGATTTCCCCGGATAGGGGAAAACAGGGAACTCAAAAAAGTTTTGGAGAATTATTGGGCTCATAAGGTTCCCTTTGACAGCGTCGAAGAAACCGCCGCGGCGCTGCGGAGAAAGCATTGGCGTTTACAGAAAGACGCGGGCATTGATTTTATTAGTTCCAATGATTTCAGCCTTTATGACAATATGCTTGATACAATAGTAATGCTCAACGCGATCCCGGAGCGGTTTGCTGGAATAACGGATAAAAACGAACGCTACTTTGCCATGGCCCGGGGAAACGGAAGGGCCGCCGCCATGGAAATGACTAAATGGTTTAATACCAATTACCATTTTATCGTACCCGAATTGAGGGATGACATGGTTTTTCAGCTTGAACCGGAAAAGATAGTGTCCGAATACCGGGAAGCAAAGGCGATGGGGATAACCACCAAGATAAACCTCATCGGCCCGTTGACGTTTTTGGAGCTTTCAAAAACAAAAGACGGAGATGATTCCTTCAAGTATCTTCATAAGATAATGCCCGTTTATAAGCAGTTGCTGGAAGAAATAGCAAAACTGGACGAATCCGTATATGTGCAATTTGACGAACCCGGGTTTGTCAAAAATCCTTCCGGCAGGATGCTTTCCCTTATCCAGGCAAGTTACAAAGAACTGGCCGCGGTAAGCGGCGGGGTCAAAATTATCGTAACAAGCTATTTTGAACATTCCGTTGAGGCGACAAAGCTGCTTTGCGACACCCCGATCTGGGGCATCGGTCTTGATTTCGTGTATGGCAGCCGCAATCTTGAGGAATTGGAGTGCGCCGCTTCCCGGCACGTTGTCGCCGGTGTGGTGGACGGGCGGAATATTTGGCGCGGCGATATTTCGGCAAGCCTGGAACTGCTTGAAGGGATAAACAAGACGGTTCCCAGGGAACGGCTCGTTGTTTCCACAAGCTGTTCCCTTCTCCATAGTCCCTACTCGGTAAAAAACGAGCCCGAAAGCGCAATCAAGAAATATCTGGCCTTTGCCTGTGAAAAGGTGGAAGAAGTTTCCCTCCTGGCAAAGTTGTTTTCTTCCGGCGGTCTTTCTGAAGCGGAAAAATCTTTAATTGAGGAAAACAAGGGGCGTATATTATCCGGTTCCAATCCCTTGCTGATAAAAAACGCTCCGGCGGCGGAAAGGCCGGCGAAGTCCCCCGGAAAATCCCGGACGGGAACGTATGCGGAACGGATCGTCATTCAAAGGGATCGGCTCAACCTCCCCCTGCTGCCGGCCACCACTATCGGGAGTTTTCCCCAGACTCCCGAATTAAGAAAAGCAAGAAGCGATTACCGCAAGGGCGGCATATCGGGCGCCGATTATGAAAAGGCGCTCAAAAAATACATTGACCACTGTGTCGCGTTCCAGGAGGAAATTGGCCTGGACGTTTTAGTCCACGGGGAACCGGAACGGAACGACATGGTAGAATATTTTGGGGAGCTTCTGGAAGGATTTCATTTTACTCAGAATGGCTGGGTTCAAAGCTACGGCTCCCGTTGCGTTAAGCCGCCGGTTATTTTCGGCGACATCAGCCGGCCGGAACCGATGACGGTAAGATGGATAAGTTACGCCCAAAGCAGAACAAAGAAGCCCATGAAAGGTATGCTGACCGGCCCGGTTACCATTCTTAACTGGTCTTTTGTCAGGAACGATATTCCCCGTTCAGCGGTGGCAATGCAGATAGCCCTTGCCCTGAGCGATGAAATCGTTGATTTACAGAAGGCCGGCATACGCATAATCCAGGTTGACGAGGCGGCCTTTCGGGAGGGCTATCCCCTGCGGAAAGAAAACATCGGCGAATACGAACAATGGGCCCTCGAAGCCTTCAGGCTTGCGGTAAGTACCGCGGACCCCTCGACGCAGATACACACCCATATGTGTTACAGTGAATTTAAGGACATCATAAAAACCATCGAGGCGATGGACGCCGATGTGATTACCATTGAAACCGCCCGCAGCGGCAATAAGCTCCTCAATGTTTTTAAAGAAACCGCTTACCGGAACGAAATAGGCCCCGGAGTCTATGATATTCATTCGCCCCGGATACCATCGACGGCTGAATTCAGGGAGCAGATTTCCGCCCGCCTTGAGGTGGTCGATAAAAAGAAAATGTGGGTCAATCCCGATTGCGGCCTGAAAACAAGAAATTGGGAAGAGGTAAGGCCCGCGTTAAAAAACATGGTGGAAGCGGCCCGCTCTATCCGCGGGGAAATTTTACACGCCGCGGATGTGTCGTGAACTGAATTGGGCGCCGGACACTACCCGAACAGGTTCCGGAAAAACAGCCGGATGGTATCCCGGAGGCGCTTAAAAAAGCTCCCCCGATCTATGTCCGAGGCGGCGAGGAGGGGGATACGCCTGAGTTCCCCGGCCTTGTCGTAGAGGACCAGTTCTCCCAGGGGATCGCCGGCGGCCACCGGGGCGATCACCGGGTCCTGCCCCTCGATTTCCCAGCGGAGCCCCTCCCCCTGGCCGGTAAGGGCGGTACACTCCAGGGCTTCTCCGGGGAGCAGCTCCAGGGAGTTGGTCTTCCCCTTCCAGACCCGCGCCGGGGGGATGTCCGGGGGAGGGGGCCGCAGGGTTTTGTAGTGGGCAAAGGCCC
Source organism: Spirochaetaceae bacterium (assembly GCA_031258625.1). GTDB lineage: Bacteria > Spirochaetota > Spirochaetia > Treponematales > Breznakiellaceae > JAIRMO01. The sequence goes on from JAIRMO010000211.1 coordinate 4,178, forward strand.
AGGCAAGAAGGTTTTCCCCATCGGCGTTCCGGATCCGGTCCCCGCCGTATTCCGCGGGGGCCCCCAGGATCACCACAATAAAACGGGTGCCCCCCCGTTCCGCGGTCAGGGCGATGTGGTAGCCCGCCTCGTCGATGTACCCTGTTTTAAGGCCGTCCACCCCTTCAACCCGGTCCAGCAGGGTATTGTGGTTGCGCTGGGTTATGGTATTGGGCCGGTTCCGGAAAGCCTCCCCCACATTGGCCGGTTTTGGGTAGGCAAACTCCCGTACCGAATGGAATCCCTCCAGAATTTCCGGGTGGAGCCTGAGGTATTCCCGGCAGAATAGGGCAAATTCCCGGGCGGTGGTGATGTTGTATTCCGATATTCCCGAGGGCTCGGTAAAACGGGTTTTGGTCAGTCCCAGGAAACGGGCCTCCCGGTTCATCTCCCGGGTAAAGTCCTCCACCGAGGGAAAAAAGAGGAGGGCCGCCGCCACGGCGGCATCGTTTCCCGAAGGGACCGCCAGCCCCAGGAGCAGATCCCGGATGCTCGCCCGCTGCCCCGGCCCGATAAACATAAGGCTCGACCGGGGGGGCTGGTTCACGGCCCAGCTTTCCCGGGGCAGTTCCCGGACCTCCTCCAGGGAGACCCCCCGGGCGGCGGCTTCCCGCAGGACCAGGTGGATGGTCATCAGTTTGGTAAGGGACGCGGGGGATATCTCCTCGTCCATGTTTTTCCCGTAGAGAATGGTCCCCGTTACGGCGTCCAACACCACCGCGGCCCGGGAGCCGATGTCCGGGGCGTCCAGGGCGGGATCCAGGGCCGCCGCGGCAAGGGGACACAGGAGCAGGGATATAAAACAACAGACCCAGGCCCGTTTTTTTGCCCGGATTGGGGGTATACATAGACTCTTTCCCAAAACCCGGTTGGTTTCGGGAAAGACTACTGAAAATTTGCTCAAATGACCCTCCCTTTATTCGATGGGGGTTTAATACCCATAGGCGTTTACTTAAACGCAAGACTGGAAGAATTTATCCGCGGATTAACGCTGATTTTAGCCTCTTTAATCCGTGAAAATCAGGGTAACCGGCGGACTTTTCCGCACCGTATACGCATAGCGGGTCCGCCCCCCACTCCTTGCATAAATATACGCAAAGGGTCAGACCCCAACCGTATATTTATGCAACCCCCGCCTCCAGAGGGGGTTCCCTTGTTCCCTAAGTAAACGCCTATGGGTTTAATACCCCCGCTCCTCTGAAGCGGTTCAATCCTCTGCCGATGATGGCGGGGTAGCAAAACCCCCGTACTATAAATTTCCTCTCGAACCAACCATACCCCGTCCGCTCCGCCTCCCCCGCGATGCGGGCTCTTGGGTTGGTTGATTAATTTATTATATAGTATATATTTTAAGTATCTTGTATAGAGGAGTAACCATGACCCCTATCTGTCTGCATAACGGGACGGTGATGACCGGCTTTACCGTTATGGAACAAACCGCGGTGTTGGTCGAAGATGGTTTGGTAGCGGATGTTTTTTCCAAAAAACGGTTTGAGCAAAAACATTTCGGCCCGGGTGTCAAAATTATTGACGTAAACGGCGCCTATATAGCCCCCGGCTTTATCGACACCCATATCCACGGGTTCGGCGGGTACGGAACCGAGGACGCCTCCCTGGAGGCGGTGCTGGAAATGTCCCGGCTCCTCATCCAATACGGGGTAACCGCCTTTAACCCCACCCTGTACCCGGCGGAACCGGGGGCCATGCTGGAGGCGGTTTCCCGAATCGTCTCGGCCATAGGCAAAGAAACGGGGGCCCGGATCATGGGCTTGCATTTGGAAGGCCCCTTTCTTTCGCCGGAGCGGCTGGGGGTTCAACGGCCGGAGACCCTGATGCAGGCGAATCTTTCCTTTATGGAACAGCTCTGGGAAGCCTCCGGGGGGCATATCGTCAACATGACCGTGGCCCCGGAAATTAAGGGGATGCGGGAACTGGCCCTTTTTTGTATCAAAAAAGGGATCATCCTTCAGGCGGGGCATACCGACGCCAACTATGAAAATATGGTGGAGGGGATGCAGGCGGGGATCCTCCATTCCACCCATCTGTTTAACGCCATGAGCAAGCTGGATCACCGGAACCCCAACGCCGTGGGGGCCGTCCTCATCCATCCTGAAATGTCCTGCGAAATCATCGCCGACGGCCGTCATGTACACCCGGACCTTTTTAAGTTGCTCCTGCGGGACAAGCCCATTGATAAGATCGTGCTGGTTACCGACGGGCTTAAACCCACCGAACAAAGGGAGGGGCCCCTGTACGCCAATGGGGAAGAGGTGGTGTTTCACGACGGCGTGTTCCACCGGAAGCTGGATGACGTTATCGCCGGGTCCGCCCTGACCATGATCCAGGGGGTTAAAAACCTGGTGTCCTTTGGATTCAGCCTGGAAGACGCGGTACGGACCGCCGGTTCCAACCCCGCCAGGGTAATGCGGTATGACCGGAAGGGGTCGATCATTCCGGGGCAGGACGCGGATCTGGTCGTTTTTGACCGCCAGTTTAACGTACTGGCATCCCTGGCCGGGGGGGTTATCAAAAAAAACATCATATAAGGCCGCTCCAAGACCAACCGGGTTTTGGAACGATTTTTTACAGGATTCCCAAGGGGAGATCTGAAGACCCGCTTATAAGAAGGAGACACTATGCGTTTGATTATTCAGAAGGATTACGAAACCGTCAGCCGCTGGGGGGCGGCGTATATCGCCAAGCGGATCAAGGACTTTGATCCCCACCCGGATAAGCCCTTTGTTTTGGGCCTTCCCACCGGGTCCAGCCCCCTGGGCATCTACAAGGAGCTGATTCGGCTCCACCGGGAGGAAGGGCTTTCCTTTGCCCGGGTGGTTACCTTCAATATGGATGAATATGTGGGGTTAGACGATAACCACCCCCAAAGTTACCACCGGTTTATGGAGGACAACTTTTTCAGCCATATCGATATCCCCCGGGGTAATGTCCACATCCTCAACGGTATGGCCCCGGATTTAGCCCGGGAATGTGCGGCCTACGAGGAAGCCATCGCCTCCTTTGGCGGCATAGAACTTTTCCTGGGGGGGATGGGCGCGGACGGACACATCGCCTTTAACGAACCCGGCTCCTCCCTGCGCTCCCGGACCCGGATCAAGACCCTTACCCGGGACACCAAGATCGCCAACGCCCGCTTTTTCGAGGGGGACCTCAACCGGGTCCCGTCCCTGGCCCTTACCGTGGGGGTCGGCACCGTGATGGACGCTCGGGAGGTGTTGATCATCGTCAACGGCCACCACAAGGCCCGGGCCCTCCGGGCCGCTGTCGAGGAGGGCGTCAACCACATGTGGACCCTTTCCTGCCTCCAGACGCACCCCCGGGCGATCATCCTCTGCGACGAAGACGCCACCGACGAGTTAAAGGTCGGGACCGTCCGGTATTTTAAGGACATCGAAGGCCTGTAGACCCGGTACGTGCGGGGGGCGTGGGGGGCCGGTCAACCTGCCGACGGATTAGGTTAACATACCCTGGAGGATCGCCATAAAGTCGTTAAGGTACATGGCGTATTCCGGGGAACCCACAATTTCCACATACCCCTGTTCCACCCCGGGAACAAAACCCACGTCCTTGAGCAGGACCTTCAT
>JAIRMO010000209.1 GCA_031258625.1 Spirochaetaceae bacterium
AACCGCCTGCCGGGACTGGCTTCCTTTGTGTTTGAAGACCTTGAAGGACAGGAACTCGTCATGGCCCTGGACCGGGAGGGGATCTGCGCCAGTTCCGGTTCGGCCTGTTCCGCGGGTTCCACCGACGCCCCCCATGTGCTTTTGTCCATGGGCTATTCCCCCGGCCTTGCCCGGGGGGCCCTGCGGCTTTCCCTGGGTCCCGACAACACCGAAGCCGATGTGGATGCCGTCCTCGCGGCCCTGCCCGGGGCGGTGGAACAGGCCCGGGCAAAAGCCGCGGATCGGCGGAAAATAAGGCCCTTGTCTTCCTGGACGGTACCGAATTGATCCCGGCCTTGAATAATTTCTCTTACGCTCCCAATCCCCTGGGCAACCTGGGTTACCGGCCTTGCGGAACAAGCGGAGTGGTGGTATACCTATCGTGGTAACAGAACCTGACGAGAGGTATGGGAGTATATGGATCTTTGGTTTGCCACCGGAAACCCCCATAAGCGGGAAGAACTTGCGGCTATTTTGAAGGGCCACCGGATACAAATACCCTCCCCGGGGGGGGGGCCGGGGGAAGCACCCCTTGAACCTGAGGAAACGGGGGAGACCTTCCTCGAAAACGCCCTTGTCAAGGCCAAGGCCCTGTACCGGCGGGTTTTGGCCCCGGTTATTGCCGATGATTCGGGGCTCTGTGTGGATGCCCTGGGGGGGAGGCCGGGGATCTTTTCCGCCCGGTACGGCAGCGAGGGGGGCAAAAACCTCGACGCCGGGGAACGGAACGCCCTGCTCCTGCGGGAACTGGAATTCTGTTCCCACAGAAGCGCCCGGTTTGTATGCGCCATGGTGCTGCTGTTAACCGAAGACCGGTTTTTTGCGGTTCAGGAAACCCTGGAAGGGGAAATTGTCCGGGAAGGCCGGGGTTCCGGCGGTTTCGGCTACGATCCCATCCTCTACCTTCCCGAAAAGGGGTGTACCGTGGCGGAACTAACGGAGGAAGAAAAAAACCGGATAAGCCACCGGGGAAAGGCGGGGCGGTTCCTGGCGGGGATCCTCTCCTCCCTGCCCTGAGGGGGACCGTAAAAAAAATGAAAAATAAGATTGTCCGGTTACCCTTTAAAATAGTACGTTTAACCCAGGAATGGTTCATGAATAGCAAGGGTACGGTAAAACAAGCTCCCCCGGGGGTCAATCTTCCGGGAAAAATCCCGGGCCGCGTAAAGGGCCGGTTCTGATGGCGTCTTCTTTTTTTCAGGAAATGCTGAGTCCCATGTTTAATCCCCGGGCGGTATTAGATATTTCCGATGGGGGCAAGGTACTGGTGATCAGTGATTGGCACATGGGAAGCGGCCGGGGGGATGATCTGGCCCGTAACGGTGACCTGCTTACGGAAATGCTGGAAGGGTATTACCTGCCCCGGGGGTGGTACCTGGTGTTAAACGGCGATATAGAGGAACTCCAGCGGTATCCCCTAAAAGCCATAGAAACCCAGTGGGCCCCCCTGTACCGCATCCTGGATCGGTTTGCCGCCGAAGGCAGGCTTTATAAAATCGTGGGGAACCATGACGAAGAACTGATCTTTGAAAAAAATTACCCCTATCACCTTTTCCCGGCGGTGCGGATTGAGTCGGGGGTTCTTCCCCTTTATGTGTACCACGGCCATCAATCTTCCAGGGTCTATACGGATTACAATTACCTTGTTCGGGCGGCGCTCCGGTACTTTTTTAAGCCCCTGGGAATCCGAAACATTTCCACCGCCCGCAATCCCTACCGCCGGTTTTATGTGGAAAAACAGGCCTATGATTTTTCCCTGGAAAATCATTGTATTTCCATCATCGGTCATACCCATCGGCCCCTTTTTGAATCCCTGGGCCGGTTTGATTATATTAAATTTGAGATAGAACGGCTCTGCCGGGATTACCCCTCCTCCACCGGCGTAAGCCGGAGTCGGATCGCCGCCGAGGTGGGCGCCCTCAGGGTTGAATTGGGTAAACTCCAGCGCTCCGAACGGCGGAATGTACTCCGGCAGAGCCTTTACGGGGATCGATTCCCCGTACCCTGCCTCTTTAATTCCGGGAGCGCTATCGGTAAGGGGATTAACGCCATTGAACTGGACCGGGAACAGATCGCCCTGGTATACTGGTTTACCGAAGGGGAGGGGAAAAAATTCATCAACCGGGGGTGGTATAAGGTCGAAAAACATAAGGGGACCAAATTCCGCCGTTCCGTACTCAACCAGGACCGGCTTGAATATGTTAAAGCCCGGATAGAACTTTTAGGAAAACCCGAGTCCGAAAGGAAAGAAGATGAGGTTCCGGTGACCCTTTAAGATAAGGAGATGAAAAATGGCCGGATACGGATTACGTATTTTAGGCAGGGTAATTATTCTTTTAATTCTCATTGCCGCTTTGGCCGCGGGCGGCCTGGTATGGTTCGATTACCTCAATGTCGTTGACGCTAAAGCGGTTTTAACGCCCTTCTACCGGTTCATAGGCCTGGAGCCCCGTTCCCAGGAAGACCTGCCGGATGAGGTCCTTTCCCTGGACGCGGAACGGCTGGCGGTGCGGCTTGAGGCCCAGGAACTGCGGAGCATGGAATTGGACCGGCGGGAAACGGACCTGCTCACCCGCCAGGGGGAGATCGAGCAGATGGCCGAGGAGCTGGAGGAACGGCAAAAGGCGCTGGATGAACGGGAAAATTCCATGAATGCCCAGCGGGAGGACACCGAAAACAAACAAAAAAATGTCGAACAATACGCCCGGTATTTAAACGGTATGCCCCCGGAGCGCGCGGTGGGAATTATAACCGCGATGAACGATCAGGACGCAATCGACGTACTCCGGATGACCGAAACGATTGCCCAGGCGGAGGGAACCGCCTCCATCGTGGCCTACTGGCTTTCCCTTATGCCCCCGGAACGGGCCGCGGAACTCCAGCGTAAGATGGCGGGGAGGCCCTCAAGCCTTAACTGAGTAATTAAAATCGGTAAACCCCCGGCTTTGCCGGGGGACTCAAAAAGTTTGACTTTTACGGGAGTATTAAAAGTTTTCAAATTCATACAGAACTGGATGTTGTAACACCCATCAAGAA
>JAIRMO010000229.1 GCA_031258625.1 Spirochaetaceae bacterium
AATGGCGGTTTCCCCTTCCCGGATAGAAGAAACCGGCAGGAGCTTTTTTACCGTATCCAGGAGGTAGAGGGAAGGGGAGGCCAGGATGAGGAATTCCGCCCCATCCGCGGCTTGGATAATATCCGTAACCCCCCGCAGGTTGGGGGGGAGTTCCACTCCGGGTAAAAACCGGGTGTTCCGGCGTTGGCCGTTGATTTCCGCGGCGGTGGTTTCTTCCAGACACCAGAGGACGACCTCTTTTTCCTTTTCCGCCAGAACCTTGGCCATGGCCGTCCCCCAGGCGCCGGAGCCGATGATCGCAATTTTACCGCCCATGGTTTTGTCCCCCAATTTTTTCAAAGGTTTCCACCCGTTTTTCGATCAGGTCCAGGCCCTGCCGCCAGAAGGCCGCCGTTTCCGGACTGAACCCGGCGGATTGGGCGGCCTCTTCCACGGAGGCCCGGCCGGTAAGGCGGAGCAGGTCCCGGTAGGCGGCGGCGAAGGCGGGCCCTTCTTCCCGGGCCCGGGTGTAGAGCCCCAGGGAAAAGAGGAGGCCGAAGGCGTAGGGGTAATTATAAAAGGCCAGGGAAGGGCTGTAATAGTGACTTTTTACCGCCCACATATAGGGGTGGAGCAGATCCGCGTCCAGACCCTCCCCGTAGGTTTTTTTCTGGGCTTCGATCATCAGGGCGCAGAGTTCTTCCGGCGGGAGTTCCCCCCGGTCCCGGCGTTCAAAAAGGGCCCGCTCAAAATAAAACCGGGAGAGGATGTCCACGATAACCTGGCAGCCGTCCTTGAGGTTGCCCTCCAGGAGTCCCGGCCGCTCATCGGGACGGGCTTTTTCCAGGGCCCCCTCAAAAACAATGGTCTCGGCGAAGATGCTGGCGGTTTCCGCCAGGGTCATGGGGTAGACCGAGAGGCTCCGGGGCAGGCCCCGGAGGACCTCGTGATGCCAGGCGTGGCCCAGTTCATGGGCCAGGGTGGTTACCGAGTCAAAGGAACCCTCAAAGTTACAGAGAATTCGGGATTCCCCGGCCAGGGGAAAATCCGTACAGTAGGCGCCCCCCACCTTTCCTTCCCGGCTCCGGGGGTCTATCCAGGCGCCGTCAAAGGCCCGGCGGGCAAAGGCGCCCATTTCCCCGTCAAAGTCCCCAAAGCCCCGGACGACAAATTCCGCCGCTTCTTCCCAGGACCACCGGCGATCCGCGGTTCCCGGCGGGTTTACCGGGGCAAAGAGGTCGTAAAAGGCGCAGGTCTTTACCCCCAGGAGGGACGCCTTGGCCTTGAGGTAACGGCGGAACAGGGGGAGGGAGCTTTCCAGGGCGGCGATCAGGGCGTTGAGGGTTTTTTCGCTCAACCGGGATTGAAAGGCGGATTTTTGTAACAGGCTCCGCCAGCCCCGCCGTTTGTCCAGGGTGAGGGAGGTCCCCTTCACCCCGTTGAGGGCCGCGGCCAGGGGGATTTCCTGTTCCTTCCAGGCGGCCAGCTCCGCCCGATAGGCCCGTTCCCGCAGGGAACGGTCGGGGCTGTGGGCCAGGTTCCGCAGGACGGTGATGGGTTTCCGCTGCCCCCCGGCGGCGTCCCAGACCCCAGAGGCGGTGGAGGAGATCGCCTCCTGCAGCCTGCCCCAGGCAGCGCCCCCGGACCGGGAAAGGTCCAGGGCCAAATCCTCCATGTCCGGGGTCATCTGGTAGGCGGCCCCTTCCAGAAGCCGGGTTATAACATAACGGTAGGGCCGTAACTCACCCTCAAGCAGCTCCCGGATCCGGTCCTTTTGTTCCGCCAGGCGGATCCGTAAAAGTACCGCCGCCTTGCCCAGGGGCAGGGCGGCCGTCTCCAGGGCGTTAATTTCCGCCAGGGCCCGTCCGTTCCGGGTATCGGCGGTATAAAGGGCCTCCGCATAGGCCCTGAGATTTTCCGCCACATCCCCCGCTTCATCGTAGGCGCGGATCACGGAAAGCAGCTCCGGGACGGAAACCCCGGCGGGGAGGGGAGAATCCAGGCGCTCCAGGAGGAGGCGGAGTTTTTCCTTTAGACCCGCCGCATCCTCCCGGTATTGGGGGGAGTCAAAGGAGGGATAAATGGCGGTAAGGCTCCATTGGGGTAAGGTTTCGGTTGTATCCTGGGTGTTCAAAACGCTATTCCTTAATAATTTTACCCTTCCCCGTTTAAAACCAGGGGGAATTTTCGTCCTTCCACTCCACCATATCCCGGGGCTTAAAAAAAAGGGCTGTTTCCCGCTCCGCGCCGGCCGGAGAATCGGAGGCGTGGACAATATTGAACCTGGTCCGGTAGGCGTAATCCCCCCGGATGGTTCCCGGCGGGGCTTCCCGGATGTCGGTGGGCCCTACCAGGCGCCGTACCAGGGAAATAGCGCCTTCCCCTTCCAAAATCAGGGCTATCACCGGGCCCGAAAGGATGTATTCCAGGAGTTTTTCGTAAAACTCCTTCCCCTGATGCTCCCGGTAATGGGCCTCTGCCGTGGCCCGATCCAAGAGCAAAAGGCGGAGGGCGATAATTTTAAGCCCCTTCCGTTCAAAACGGCTTAACACCTCCCCAAGGATACGGCGCTGGAGAACTCCGGGCCTCAACATAACAAAGGTTCTTTCCATAAAAAATCAGCTTATTGACACGGGTTTTTCTCCGGCGGCTTCTTCTTTTTTCGCCTCCACCCGGTCCTTGATATCCGCTATACCGATAAAGATCGAAACCAAGCCGATAAACAGGGCGATGACCGGCGACGCCCCCTTTAAAAACGATAAAACGTCCTCCCCCCAATCCAGACCCGCGGGTAAAACCACAAACACCACCGCGATAAGGATCAGAATGCCAAAAACAAGCGCCTTCATAGGCTCCTCCAAAATAGTACTTCCCCGCTGATTATTTCCGGGGTTCTTTTTTGTACGGTCCTAATGCCGGCGTAACTTCCGGACGACCATTACCATAAAAGCAAGGATAAAAAAAATAATCGGCAGATTGGGGAGGATCAGCGAAACCAAGGGCATGGAACCTATGATTATTCCGGTTTCTTCGGTGATACCAAAGAGGTTCAGGATCGAATATACAATTTCCACATAAAGGGCGATGGTTCCAATTACCATGAGCATCCAGGCCGTATCCCTGGTTTTTGACCAGAGTACAATAGCAAAAAAAGCGGCCAGTGCCCCAAAAAAAAGCCGGCTTGAAGTGTAGATGACTTCCCCGATATCCATAGTATCAGTATGTATTTTTAGAGGCGGAATATCAAGAGGACGCGGGAGGGATGCGGCGAAAACCAGGGCGGTTTATGCCCCCAATTCTCTCCTCAAACTATGTTATACCCCCCCCGCAGCCGGCGGTTTTCCTCCTCCAGCCGTCGAATTTGTTCCTGAACTTGCCGGATCTGTTCCGCATATTCGGCCGCGGCCTCTTGCCGGCCCTCCTCGAGTCCTTGTGCCAAGCCCTTTGTCAGGCCCTCCTCGAGTCCTTGTGCCAAGCCCTCCTCCAGGCCCTCCTCCCGCTGAACGGCAAGGGCGTCATCCCAATTCCATTCAGTCAAAAGCATATTCATTACCTCCGTTGAGTGGGTTTCAAAAAATTCTTTGAGGATATTTTGTTTTATGCAGTCTGTTATCGCCAGCGTTATGGCTTCTTCCCGGCTTTTCCCCCGGTCCTCGTAATCCCGGACCTTGGCGATGAAGGCGCTGTAGTTCGCAAGGGTCTTACAGCACCGGATTATCGGGTCGTTGTGGCCCCGGTTGATGTTGTAGACTTTTACCTGGAGTTCCAGGGATATGCCGCCTTTGACAAGGCCGAGCTCCGCGGGGTCATGGAAGGAATCGGAGAGTCTCAGAATCTTTTCATCCGGGTAGGGGGCGGTTCCATTGTAAAGCACAATGAACTCCGGCAGGGGCAAGGGAAGCCGCTTTCCCCGGTAAATATCCTTCTCCCCGGTGATTTTTTCGTATATTTTGGCGATGTACAGGAGCAGCCGCAGGGGCATATTTTCGTTCACCGTGGACTGGTGCTCGATCAGGACGACCAGGAGATCGCCGATGATAAAGGAAATGTCGTTCATCCGGGCCTTAAAGAGGATGCCTTCCAGGGTGTTGATGATGATGGGCGCCTCCGGGGGAAGGGTTATCCCCGACAGGGCCCCGTAGAGTTCCCGAAGGGTATCGGGGTCGCTGAAAAGCCAAGAGAATACACTGTCTTTATATTTGCGGTTTACGCTCATTGCATACTCCGTTTTTATATAGTAAAGAATTTTCAGGAAGAATTCAACCGACATGAAACCGGCAAGGAAGGGGAGACCGAGTAGGATTTAAGGGGTTTACGCTCTTCGGGCGGATCTGAGGATATAAAAGCGGGGCGGCAAAACCAGGGCGGTTTATGCCCCCACGCCTCATTCCTCGTTAAGGCGGCTGGGGGGTAAAGGAGACGCGCTGGATGAGACCGCCGGATTCTATATCGAAAATAAGACAACCGTTGGGTTGTACCTGTTTTTTACAGCTCACCTCTTTGCCGGAAAGGAAGGCCCTGACCACGGAATCCACATCAGCGGTTTCGATTTCCTGAATGTCCACATCCCGCATCTGACTGTTCCCGCAGGAATTAAAAATTTCCCGGATCATTTCGTATTTCACGGAGGATCCCCGGCGCTTTTTTCTTCCCTGGGACGGATGATGATCGTGTTTTTTACCAAATCCACGCTTTGCAGGGTGCCGGTAACACAAAGTTCCTTGCCCATAAGGTCGGTCATGGTAATGGTATCCCCGGCGACCGCGATAGTGCTGGTATATTCGCAGAGGACCCGTTTAACCCCGGCCGCGCCCAGTTCGTATACCGTGGAAAGGCACATCAGGGGTTCTCCCCCCGGATAAGATCCAGGGCTTCCGCGAGTTTTTCATTACCCCGGTCAAAGTCCTTAACCCCGCCGTCGAGGGTATCTGCGGCCCCGTCAAGGCCGGCGTGACGGAGCTCGTGGGCCAGGGAACCCAGTTCCCCGGCATGTTCCCGGTTATGCTCCAGCATATAACCCAGCAGGGTCTTTATCCGGGCGATATCCACCGGCCCGTGGGCATGGGGGTGGGAATGACCATGGGGATAGGGGTGGTCATGGGCGTGTTCATGTTCATGGGGGCCCTGATCCGGTGATTCATGTCCGTGGTGATGGTGATCTTCGTGCATAATCGCTACTCCTTTTGGTTTAGGTTTATGAACAAATACCATGATGAACCTGTCCCATCGAACCTTTGGTTCGCAACCTTCGGTTTGCACTAATTGACCGGCGCATTAGCGCACGCTAACGCGCACGGTTTTGGGCAGGCTTGACTTGTTAAACAAGTCTTGCAGTTTTTCAAGCCTTTCGGCCTTTTAGCCTTGCAAAACTGCGAATTTCAAGGTCGCTTTCCCAAGACCGAAGTTTTGGGAAAACCTCAACAGAGAGATTTTAAACCTCCTTGGGGGAAAAAGCAACACGCCTGGCGCGACACGCAGGAATTCAAAGTTTAAAAAAAGGTTCGTTCAATCTAAAAATGACCAAATGGTTTTGAAGGATATGGTCATCTTAATTCAATACGGTAACCATTTGGTCATTTTTTACCATAATGTTCCTTTTTTGCAGCAATTTTTACTTTTTTGGGAGAGAAAAGACGCCCAAAAAAGTTAACCGGCCCGGTTGCTGGTCCTTATGTTTTACATTTTCTAGGGCCACACCGTGATACCGGGACTCAAAAACACGATTCCGCGTGGTTTTTTTGGGCGGGGGTGGCGGCGGGCAAATAACGGGGGGACCCTCCGGGGGGAACCGCTATTTGCCCGGCCGACAGGACCCCCGGAAGTTCTTTTAGGCGTCTTTTCTCTTTATGTCTATTTAAACTTTGAATTACTGCGCGACACGCCCCTGAATTTGCCATAAAAAATCCATGCCTAAGGCGGTAGGGACAAAAACAAAAGTTTTGTAATAGTTCTATATTTTATAGATTTTTTTTAAAAATTTTCTTAAGATAATCTTAGGGATACCGATAAGTAAAGAGAATACCCAAAGCCCATGGGGGATAAATTTATTTCTTGTAAAAATTCGACAGGCGGGCTTCCGGGGTATTGATTTATCGGTATATTATAGAGAGGATCATTATGGCATATACCAACGCATTATCCGCTTACCGGGAGACCAGGATAAAAACCGCGAGTCAGGGGCAGCTTATCATCATGCTGTATGACGGGGCGATAAAGCAGCTTGATCATGGTATGGAACTGCTTACCCTCAATGCCGTGGGGAAAAAGGATCCCGCCAGAATTGAAGGGATCGGAAAAGCGGTGGTGAAAACCCAGGAAATTATTACCGAATTGATGGTTTCCCTGGATTTTGAACAGGGGGGGGATATTGCCAAAAACCTCTTTGCCCTGTATACTTGGTTTAACCAGGAGCTTTTGGAGGCCAATATCGCCCAGGACTTTAAGCGGATCGACAATGTCCGTTCCATGATAAAGGATCTGCGGAATACCTGGGTCGAAGTTATCGCCAAAAACAGCTCCGAAGGGGCAAGCCGGCCTCAGGCGGGTATCAACATTGCCGGTTAAGAATATGGGGATGAACCACAACCGGGAGATAACGGATCCGGTGATTTCCCCGGAAGAAATAAACCAACGGGTGGCGGTGCTTAAACGGTTTAGGGATTTACTCTTGGAACAGCGGAACCGGTTCAGGCAATACCTGGAGGTTCTGGATACCCAGAAAAACGTGATAGAACAGGGTAATACCGAGCAGCTTCTCTCCCATGTGGACTTGGAGGAGAAGATCCTGGGGGATATTTTTTCCATCCAGAAGGTGATCGATCCCCTGGACCATATGTACCGGTCGGCCTTCCCCAAAGAAGATGCCCGGGAGGTACCGGAACTAAAATCCGTGGTGGAGGGGCTTAAAACCGAGGCGGCGATCCGGATGAAACGTAACAGGGAACTCCTCTCCACCAGGATGACCCAGATCCGTTCCGAAATAAAAAGCCTGCAGGGGAACCCCTTTATCGGACGGCCTTCAATACACGCGGACTCGGGCGTTCCCTCTTTTCTGGATATCAGCGGTTAACCGGGAGGAAAAGCCGGTCCGCCAGGGGGTGTCTTCCATGCCGGAATCACGAAAAAAAGCCGAATCTTTAGCTCCCCTCTATCTTATTGACGCCTATGGGCTCATATACCGGTCCTATTTTGCCTTTATGTCCCGGCCCCTCCGGAACCCCGCGGGGAAAAACGTCTCCGCCCTTTTTGGGTTTGCCCGGGCACTGATAAGCCTGTTGGACGAAGGGGCCCCGGGGATGGACGACGCGGAAAAGCCCCTGGAGAAAGCCCCAAAGCCCCTCCGGCTGGGGGTGGTTTTTGATTCCCCGGCGCCCACCTTCCGGCACAGGCAATACCCCGAGTACAAGGCCACCCGGCAGAAGGCCCCGGAGGACCTCCACGCCCAGGTCCCCCTGGTGGAAGAGACCCTCAGGGCCCTGGGGGTCCCGGTGCTGCGGGCGGAGGGGTACGAGGCGGACGACATCATCGCCACCCTGGCCCGGCGGTGTCAGGGGGAAAACCGGCGGTGTTATATCCTTTCCTCAGACAAGGACCTGCTCCAACTGGTGGGGCAGGGGACCTATGAACTCAGGCCCGCCAAGGCGGTCCGGACCGAGGCCGGCGGGGCCGTGTCCCGGGGGGGTTACGAACTGGTGGGCCCCGCCGAGGTCAAGGCCGAATGGGGGGTTCTCCCCGACAAGGTCCTGGACCTCCTGGCCCTCATCGGGGACAGCGCGGACAATGTACCCGGGGTCAAGGGGGTGGGGGAAAAAACCGCGGTCAAGCTCATGGCCCGTTACGGTTCCCTGGACGGGATCTACCGGAACCTTGCCGCCATTGAGGGGGCGGTGGGCAAGAAATTGGCCGAAGGCCGGGAAAGCGCCTATTTCGCCAGGTCCCTCATCACCCTGAACGAAACGGCCCCCCTCCCCATCGCCGGTATCGACGACCTTTCGGTGGAAAACCTGGACCGCGGCGCGGGCGCCCGGGTCCTCCTCCGGGAGGGGATACGCCGGAGCGCCCTGGATCTGGACCCCGGGGCCGCGGAGGGCGAGGCCCTGCCGGAACAGACCCCTGCCGCCGCCCCGGCGGGCTCCGGGGAACCGGAAGGGGACCTTGATCCCGCCCTGCCGGGGGAAGGAACCTACCGGGCGGTTTCGGAACTTTCGGATCTGGAAAAAATCCTGGGGGCGGCGAAAAAACAGGGGCTTTTGGCCCTGGATTTTGAGACCGATTCCCTGGACGCCTGGAACGCCCGGCCCATCGGGATATCCCTGGCCCTCCGGCCCAAGGAGGCCTTTTACGTACCCCTGGCTTCCCACGGCGGTACCGGGCCCTTCCTGGACCCGGCAAAAGTCCGGGAACTCATCGCCCCCCTCCTCTCGGATACGGCCATGACCGTGGCGGCCCATAACGCCAAATACGACTACAAGGTTTCCCGGGGCTGGGGCATCCCCCGGTGGAAATGCAAAATTTGGGATACCATGGTGGCCGCCTGGGTGGACGACCCGGAACGGAACAACTATTCCCTGGATTCCCTGGCGGCCTTCCGCTTCAAGGTGACCCCCCTGGCCTACAACGACATAGTACCCAAGGGCAGCGCCTTTGACACGGTGCCTCTGGAAACCGCGGTCCGTTATTCCGGGGAGGACGCGGATCTCACGTTACGGATGAAGGCATTTCTGGAGGGACGGCTGCAACGGACCGGTTCCCTGGGGCTTTTCCTCGATCTGGAAATGCCCCTCCTCCCGATCCTCGCGGAGATGGAAGGGGCGGGGATCAAGGTGGAGGGAAAGGTCCTGCGGGATTACGGGGCGGAGCTTTCCCGGGAGCTTGACCGGATCCAGGGGGACACCTATACGATCGTGGGCCATGAGTTCAACCTGGCCTCCACCAAACAGCTCCAGGAGGTGCTTTTTACCGAACGGAAACTCAAGCCGGGGAAAAAGACCAAGACCGGCTATTCCACCGACGTGGCGGTCCTGGAGGAGCTTGCCCGGGAGGACCCGGTGCCGAAGCTGATCCTCCGCCACCGGACCCTGGCGAAGCTCAAGTCCACCTATGTGGACACCCTGGCGGATATGGCCGATTCCCAGGGCCGGATCCACACCCACTTTGTCCAGACCGGCACCGCCACGGGCCGTCTTTCCAGCCGGGAGCCGAACCTCCAGAACATCCCCATCCGGGACGAGGAGGGCCGCCGGATCCGGGAGGCCTTTATCGCCGCCCCGGGGCAGGTCCTGATTTCCGCGGACTACAGCCAGATAGAGCTGGTGGTCCTGGCCCATCTCTCGGAGGACGAAAACCTCATCGCCGCCTTTACCGGGGGCAAAGACGTTCATGCCCGGACCGCGGCCTTGATCTTTGGGATCCCCGAAGACCAGGTCAAGCCCGCGGAGCGGCGGATCGCCAAGACCATCAACTTCGGGGTCATGTACGGCATGAGCGCCTTCAGGCTTTCCAACGAATTGGGGATAAGCCGGACCAGCGCCGCGGCCTTTATCGAGACCTATTTTAAGACCTACCGGGGGATCCGTACCTATATTGAGGAGCTTATCAAAAAAACCGAACAGACCGGGTACGCTTCCACCATCCTGGGCCGCCGGCGGTATATTCAGGGGATCAACTCCCGGAACAAAACCGAAAAGGCCGCCGCGGAACGGGTAGCGGTGAACACCCCCATCCAGGGTTCCGCCGCGGATATCGTCAAGACCGCCATGCTGAACCTGGACAAGGCCCTGACCGCGCAAAAAAGCCCCGCCCGGCTTTTGCTCCAGGTCCACGACGAGCTTATCCTGGAGGTCCCCCAAGAGGGCGCCGCCGAAGCCGCCGTTTTGGTCCGGCGGGAGATGGAACGGGCCGTTACCCTCAAGGTCCCCCTCAGGGTCAGCGTGGAAACCGGTAAGCGCTGGGGGGACTTCCACTAGCGGGTCGTAACGTCCGGCAATACTTCGATAGCCGCTCTTTCGGCGAGCCGGGGTTCCCCGGAAGCCGGTGGATATTCTGGTTTAAATAACCGTGGATCACTCCCGATAAGGGTCCCCCCTCCCCCCCGCAAATAAAAAAAGCGGAACCCCCCGGTTCCGCCCCATGATATCTTGTTTTGCCCTATAACCCAAAGGCGTCCATGATTTTATCCGCCGTGGCTTTAATCAGGGTATCATTCAAATAGGACGGATCATGGATCTTCTCTTTTAGCTCCGCGATACGATCCAAACGGACGTCCGGGGCAGCGGCAGCCAGTTCAATCGTATGGTATAAATCTCCCTTCTCCACCGCTTCCCGGGAGAACATTATGGAATCGGTCTTTTCACCGGAGCTAACTTGGCTGCTCCGCCCGGGTTTTTTACCGGGCGGAATGGGATCTATGGAGCCTATCCTGTCGATCGTCATACTCATATCCTACCTACCCCAATTATCGGCATTCTGATACTATAAGTTTAGAGGTTAATCGCTTTTCTTTCCAGATATAAACACGGAAAATTCACCTAATTGTTCACTTTTTTTCGCTAAATTCGCTTTTATTTCACCGGCGGAACCCCGTATGTATTCCTCATGTACCTTGGTCATTTCTCTCCCAATACAAATATATCGATCCTTATCAAATTCGGCCAGATCCTCCAAAAGCTTAAATATCCGGAAGGGGGATTCGTACAAAACAAAGGCGGATTCCTGGGCAAGCAGCTCCCGCAGCCGGGAACGGCGGCGGCCCGTTTTGGGGGAAAGAAAGCCTTCAAAAAGGACGCTCTTATCCCTGCCCCCGGCGACGCTCACCAGGGAGGCAAAGGCGGAAGGCCCCGGAATGGGGATGGCCTCGTGCCCCGCTTCCACGGCAAGCCGGACCAGTACCGCGCCGGGATCGCTTAAAGCCGGGGTTCCGGCGTCGCTGGCATAGGCCGCGGTTTGCCCTTCATTGAGGGCGGAGATGACCTTTTCCGCGGCAGCCCCCTCGTTTTGGGCCCGGCAGGAGACGAGTTTGACCCGGATCCCAAAATGGTTTAACAGTTTGAGGGTCCGGCGGGTATCCTCGCAGGCCACCAGGTCAACGGTCTTGAGGATTTCCACGGCCCTAAAACTCAAATCCCCCAAATTTCCTATGGGGGTACCGATAATATACAAATTCGACACAAATTGAGTATACCTCCCCGGAGAATTCCCGCCAAGTATCCGATATTAAAGAAAAGGCTTTCCCAAAACTTCAGTTTTGGGAAAGCTCCCTAGGGCAACGCTGATTAACTTGACGCTAACCATCGTTGCCCTATTATTTTTCTCGTTTTTCTACGAAAAACTGCGAAAAAACTACATTAAAGGAGTACTGATTTATTCTCGATTGAATAAATCAGTGCTTCCTTAGATTTACAAGTCAGCTTCAAATGAGCGAGGACGGGGTATGGGCGGCTGGATACAAGTATTTATCCTGGTGATTTTAGGTGTCTTTCTCCTCTGGTTTGGTTATACCCTCTTTTTTGGAACCCGCCGGAGGCCGGGGGTATATGTCCGTGGGGGCGGGCAAAAAAAGACCGGGACCTTACCGGAGAAGGATTCCCCGGGGTCTTCCGGAGCCCCCAAGACCTGTCCGGTTTGTTCCGCCTGGCTGGTCCCGGGGGAGCGGGTGAAATCCACGGCCTTTCCGTCGTCCCCGGGGGGGAAGGACCGGTTGATGCACATCGCCGGCTGTTTTTATTGTATCGAGGGGAACCGGCTCCGAATCTGCCCGGTCTGCGGGGCCGAACTTGCCCGGGACGAGATCCTTTTCGCCCGGTTTTTTGACAAAGCCGGCCGTTCCCATGTCCATATTCTGGGTTGCAGCCGCTGCCGCGGGCCGGGGAGCCGCTAAAAAAGCACCGGCAAAGGCCCGGAAAAAACCCTCAACATAGAGGCTTTCCCAAAACTTCAGTTTTTGGGAAAGCAACTTTGAAATTCGCAGTTTTGTAAGGCTGAAAGCCTGAAAAACTGCAAGAGCCTGTCCCAAAACCGTGCGCGGTAGCGCA
>JAIRMO010000042.1 GCA_031258625.1 Spirochaetaceae bacterium
GGAAGATCTACACCCTGGAGATTAGCTCAAGCGGAGGCCGGGCGGCCTATACACCCCAAAAGGGGGACCGGTATGTACTGACCATCACCCCGGGTAACAGCCGGAGCGTGGGAACAGTCTTCAGCGCCGGGACCACCCTGACCCTGAAGCCTTCCAACGCGGACGCCCCCATGTTTACCGTTAAGGTTACGGTAACCAAAGGGGGCGACGGGAGCATCAGCGCCATAACGGGAACCATCACCATTGAAAACGGGGAACCGCTGACCGGTCCGGGAACCATTTCCTCCGGCGGAAGCAGCAGTGGCGGCGGTGGCGGCGGTAGCAGTGGCGGCAGCAGCTCGTCTCCCACACCGGCGGCGGCCCAATTAGCCAAGGACATCAACGCCCTGAAGGCGGGGAGTGCAACGGCGGTGGGCGCCACGGTAAGGATTACCGGCAACACGTTTGTAGCGATCTCAAGCGCCCTTACCGTGCCTGCGGGGGTTACCCTTGACGTGACGGCAGACGGCGCGGCGCTCGGCCTGGGCTCACAAAGTGTCGGTAACACGCCCGTAACCTTGACCGTGAACGGCACGGTAATCGCGGGGCCTAACCATGTCCGCCTGGAAGACTGCCAATGGGGTGCGGCGACCATCAACGGGAGCGGGACCATCCGCCTGGATGGCACGGGCAGCCTCCTCTATGTCGAAGGTAACCATAATGTTGCCAACAGGAAAATCATCCTTGACGGCGTTACACTGGTTGGAGTGAATGACAACAGCGAGGCATTGGTGGTTGTCCGGGATGGCGGTGAGTTGGTCCTGGAAAGCGGTGCGATTACGGGTAACACCCACGCAAGCGACGATTGGGCCGGTGGTGGTGGCGTTTGGGTGGATGATAGTGGAACCTTCACGATGGAAGGCGGCGCGATTACGGGCAACACCGTGCAAGGCGTCAATGGGGCCTCCGGCGGCGGCGTTCACGTGCGGGAAGGAACCTTCACTATGGAAGCCGGCGAGATTTCGGGTAACATCACCATCACCCTGCAATCCCTCGGCAATGTGGTCGGCCTCGATGGCGATCAGGCCGCAGGCGGCGGCGTTCACGTGCGGGAAGGAACCTTCACTATGAAAGGCGGTACGATTTCGGGCAACACCTCGCAAAGCGACAATAAGGCCGAGGGCGGTGGCGTAAAGATAGAACAGAGTACATTCCTCATGAGTGGCGGTACGATTTCGGGAAACGCCGCCCTACAAGGCGAGTATACTGCCGAGGGCGGTGGCGTGAGCCTTATATTTAGCGAGTTTACCATGACGGGCGGCGCGATTTTGGATAACACCGCAACAATCAGGGGTGGCGGCGTAATCATGAATCATCAAAGTACATTCACCATGACGAACGGCACGATTTCGGGCAACATCGTGCAAGGCGGCGATAGTGCCTACGGCGGAGGCGTTTTAATGCTTGATAATGGAACCTTCACTATGAAAGACGGCGCGATTTCGGGAAACACCGTGCAAGGCGGTAATTGGGCCGCGGGCGGCGGCGTTTTTGTGTCGAGTGATGATGTAACCTTCACGATGGAAGGTGGCACGATTTCGGGTAACACCGCGCAAAGCGACGGCGTGACCATGGGTGGCGGCGTTTTTGTGGTGGATGATGGAATCTTCACTATGAAAGGCGGCAGGATACAGGGCAGCACGGACAGCGAAGGCTTCACCAAAAACACCGCCAGTACTAGTGGGGCGGCGATTTATGTTGATCCTGACATAGAAGCAAAGTGGGGCACCGGCGGCGCCTACACCAAAGGCGGCGTAACCCAGACCGGCGGCAGCGACATCGGCACATCGGACGACACGTTGATTGCGACACCCGTGCCGTAACATGGTTTAAGGCAAAGGAAGGGGAAACAGCCCTCCGTTAGCCCTCCCTCCGGGGAGGGCTTTTTATGGGCCCCCACCAGTGGGCTTTATGCCCCCGGCGGGCGGCTCCCTCCTTCGAGAGCGATGAGGGTGAAGGCGGCCGCTAGCCTTTTCCGTCACCGTGGCCTTTCCTGGGCCTACGCCGTGCCGCTTCTTTTGGATTAACACGCTCAATGTTTCGCGTGCTTTTGCAGCAATTCAAAGTTTAAATAGGCATAAAGAGAAAAGACGCCTAAAAGAACTTCCGGGGGGCGGCCTGATACCTTGGCCTAAACAGCGGCCTTTATTGGGCCTGCGCCGTGGCGCCTTATTTCGTCAACACGCTACTGCGTGCCGCTACTGCGTGCGCTTATCGGGCGCCTGTCGGCCGGGTAAATAGCGGTTCCCCCCGGAGGGTCCCCCGCTATTTACCCGCCGCCACCCCCGCCCAAGAAACGCACGCATATGTGTGTTTTTGAGTCCCGGTATCACGGCGCGGCCCTAGAAAAGGTAAAACATAAGGACCAGCAACCGGGCCGGTTAACTTTTTTGGGCGTCTTTTCTTTCCAAAAAAAGTAAAAATTGCTACAAAAAAAGGGAACGGTATGGTAAAAAATGACCAAATGGTTACCGTATTGAATTAGATGACCATATCCTTCAAAACCATTTGGTCATTTTTAGATTGAACGAGCCTTTTTTTAAATTTTGAATTCCTGGCGCTTTTGCCGGGCGGGGAACGGCCTTCCCTCCCTGCCCCCCGCTCCTGGGTCATAACAGGGCCTATGGCCCCCCGCCGATGGGGGAGACGGGTTGTATTACGGGGAATAGTTGATTATACTGAACCGGTTCCAAAACCCGAGTACGTTTTGGAACCGGCTTTAACAGCAGATGTCGAAGGGGGGAGCGGCCCTTCCTTCCTACCGCCTGCTCCAGGGGCTGAAAACCCCCGAAGGGGGGCGGGCGAAGGGGGGCGCGGGATTCTCTTATGGGAACCCGCTCCGGGGGCATAAAGCCCCCTATGGGGGTATGGTGAACTATATTTTAGAGAATCTTAAAACCCGCGGGTTTTTTCAGCAGTGTACCAATTCCGAGGGGCTTTCGGCCCTCTTTGACGCGGGGCCGGTTACGTTTTACGTGGGATGCGATCCCACCGGAACGAGCCTCCACATCGGCCACATGGTCCCCTTTTTCGCCTACCGGCACCTCCGGGCGGCGGGCCACAGGGGAATAGCCCTGTTGGGGGGGGGGACCGCCCGGATTGGGGACCCTTCGGGGAAAACCGAAATGCGCCGGATGTTGACCTATGAGCGGCTTGATACCAATACTGCGGCCATAACCAAACAGTTGGACCGTTTTTTGGGCTTTGACGGCGAGGGTGCCCGGTGGGCGAATAATAAGGATTGGCTCGCGGATCTCAATTATATCGATTTTCTCCGGGAGATAGGCAGCCATTTTTCGGTCAACCGGATGTTGAGTTTTGAGGCCTATAAACTCAGGTTGGAGACAGGGCTTTCTTTTATCGAATTTAACTACCAGCTTTTGCAGAGTTACGATTTTTTGGAATTGTACCGCCGGTACGGCTGCCGCCTGCAAATTGGGGGGGATGATCAGTGGGGTAATATCGTCGCCGGGGGGGAACTTATCCGGCGTGTTGAGGGGGCCGAAGTTTTCGGTATGACTTTTCCCTTGGTAACCACCGCGGACGGCAAGAAGATGGGGAAAACCGAAAAGGGAGCGATCTTTTTGGATCCCGGCATCACCAGCCCCTATGAATTCTTCCAGTATTGGCGGAATGTGCAGGACGCGGATATCCGGCGTTTTCTCCTGATGTTTACCTTCCTGCCCGTGGAGGAGTGTGAGGCCCTCACCGCCCCCGGGCTTAACCCCAACGGGGCCAAGGAACGGCTCGCCTGGGAAGTAACCGCCTTGATCCACGGCAGGGAGGAAGCGGACAAGGCCATGGCCGGGGCCCGGGCCGCCTTCGGCGGGGAGGGGGATAAATCCGGTATGCCCCGGGTGGACCTCCCCCGTTCCCGGTTTGAGGCGGGATATAATGTGGTGGACCTCTTTACCGACGCGGGGCTGGCCCCGAGCAAAAGCGAGGCCCGCCGTCTGGTTCAGCAGGGGGGGGGCTTTGTATCCGGTTCCGGCGGGCTACGGGCCGTTACCGGCCTGACGGCCCTGCTCACCTTGGCCGACTTGGATGGGGATGGCGAACTGATCCTCCGGGCGGGGAAAAAACGGTATTGCCGGGTGGTTACCACCTGAGCCGGTTTTACAAGCGCAATAGGCTCTTCGGGAGTATCTTTTATGCGAACCTTTGTAGCTTTAGAGCTTCCCCCCGAATTTACCCGTCCTCTTTATGACGCCCTGGTAATATCGCAGGAACGTTATCCCGGTTTCCGTTGGACCAGGAAAGAGAATTACCACATAACCCTGGCCTTTTTGGGCGAACTGGATGACCGGGGAGTATCGCTTCTGGAAGAAGCCGTACAAGAAACCGTACAAAATACGGAGCCCTTTTCTATAGAGGCGGGGAACATTATCCGCTTGCCTCCCCGGGGATCCCCCCGGGTTATTGCCCTGGATATTGAAAAGGGGAAAAATGAAATACGGCTTTTAGCCGCTCGTTTTGAAGAAATTCTCGCGGCCATAGGAGAAAAGGAAGGCTGCCCCTTTAGGAAACCCGAAACCCGGCCCTATACTCCCCATCTGACCCTTGCCCGGAAAGGCGGAACCGCGCTGGAATTTCCCCGGGATGAACGGAATTGGTCTATCCGCGCCCATGGGATGATCCGGAAGGTTACGGTATATAAATCGGAATTGTACCGGGAGGGCCCCCGCTACACTGCCCTTGCCGTATTCCCCCTCGGAAACTCTACAGAATCACTCCATACATCCCCCGGTGATAAAACCTTCCGGGGTTGAATATACGATACCCTCACCCCCGGGATGGTGGTCCGGGACATTGAGGTCCGTTTGGGCCCTTCCGCTGATGCCGGACTTTGGAACGCTTCCTTCCTAAAAAATTCCCCCCAGGGCAGGGGCGTTCATGTTTATGGTGATGTTTCCGACCCCTGTCCGGGATCGTATGGTACATACAGGCGCGGATCCGACAGACAGGTTCATCGGCCCGCTGTTATTTACACGGTACTGTTTGTCCGGTGCATAAAGCCGTATGTTCCCGCTTCCGGTGAGGGCATCCACATGAAAAGAAAGCTCCCCGGGGAGGGACAGGGCTATGGCGCCGATTCCGGTCTCGAATAAAAGATCGCCGGTTACATACGCCATCCCCACGGCTATCCGTCCCAGGGAAGTCTTGAATGTCCCTGCTCCCCGGGCGGATTGAACCACGATGGAACCGCTGATGGTGTCAAGCCGCATCGAACCTTCCCCATAATCCATCTTGATGTTTCCGTTGGCCGACTTTATATGTATGTTTTCAGCCGAAACCCGTCCCAGAGTTATGGAACCGTCGGAAAGCTCGATCACCAAATTTTTTAATATAAGATCCTTTTCTGAGGTGAGGGCGCCTGAATTAATATAGATACTGCAATTTTCCCGATAAGACCGGGGGATATATACGTCGATTTTAACATTGGTCTGATTTGGTGACATCCTTGGGCCCTCTATAATAGAAAGGGCGGACCCCTCAAGGAAGATGTTTCCAAAATTTTCAGGATTCTGCTCATTCGTATACTCTTTTAGTACCAATTCATCGTTATCGCTTTCCAACAGGGTAAGGTGGGCCGTGGTATACGAAATGACAAGGGAGGTAACTCCTCTTATGTTGATAGATTTACTATGATTCTCAGGGTTATTCTCCGAAGAAAAACCCTGAAAGGCCGCACTCAGGGTCATCAGTATCACCATGACTTTAATATTCAGCCGGGTTTTTAAAACCATAGATTTAAAATCTCCTTACCGGTATAGTATACTCTAAGTAAGGCGGTATCCGCAACCTCACCCCCGAAGGGGGGTTCATGCCCCGCCCCCATAGGGGGTTTCAGGCCCCCGGAGCGGGTAGTAGGGAGGGAGACCCGCGCTCCCCTTCGCCAACCGGTGGCGGGCGGAGGAGGGCGCCGCGCGTTCTAATGGAGCCGTCCTCCGGGGGCTTAACCCCCACTGGTGGGCGGAGGAGGGCGCCGCGCGTTCTAAGGGGGCCGCCCTCCGGGGGCCTAAAAGGGCCTATGGCCCCGGAGCGCACGATCTTGTAGTACCCCCTTTTCCACAGTAAGATAGGGGGAGGAGAGTTATATGGCGATAGATTTTTCTAAATCCGCGCTTCTGGCAATTGATGTCCAAAATGATTTTTGTCCGGCTTATATTTCAAAGGCCGGCGAAAAACGGCCTGCCGGATCCCTCGCGGTAAACCAGGGGGACAGGGTTATTGGCCCCCTCAACCGGGGGGCGGAAAAATTTGCCGAAAAAAGGAGTGAAATCATCGCCACCCAGGATTGGCATCCCCCCGGGCATATTTCCTTTGCAGCGTCCCATCCGGGGAAGCAAATCAACGATAGTATCACCCTGCCGGTTTCGGAAGAGGCGGTAAGGCGGTATCGGCAGCGGTTTCCCGGTCTGGACTATCCGCTTCATGGGGAAATATCCCAGATCCTGTGGCCGGTTCATTGCGTACAGGACAGCGGGGGCGCCGAATTTCACGATGAATTTCGGAAGGATCTGGTTACCCTGGTCCTCCGTAAGGGCTCCCGGGAAGATCTGGATTCCTACTCCGCTTTTTTTGAAAACGACCGGTGTACTCCGACGGAACTCCATGATTACCTCCAGGCCCGTTCCGTCAAAACCATCTTGATAGGGGGACTCGCCACGGATTATTGTGTATTTTATACGGTGATGGACGGAATTCGGCTGGGTTATCGGGTTGTAGTGTTGGAGGATGCGGTAGCAGGGGTGGGTTTCCCTCCGGGATCGGTAGGGCGGGCGGTCGAAACCATGAAGGAAGAGGGGGCGATCTTTATCGCTTCCCGGGATATATGATGAACCATATTTCAGCGTTATTTGCGGATTTTTATTTCCTTACCATGGCCCAGGGGTACTGGAAAAAGGGCCTTAATACTCCGGTGGTGTTTGAGATGTTTTTCCGCCGCCAGCCCTTTTCCGGGGGGTTTTCCGTATTTGCCGGGTTGGGGACCCTGTTGGAGGCGATCAAAACCTTTTCCTATTCCGCCGAAGACGTGGCCTATCTGGAGGGCCTTGGTGTTTTTGAAAAGGCTTTTCTCGATTACCTTAAGGATTTCCGGTTTACCGGATCCCTGTGGGCCATGGATGAAGGGACCGTGGTATTTCCCCAGGAACCCCTTGTGAGGATCCAGGGGGAACTCATCCAGTGCCAAATAATAGAAGGGATGCTCCTCAATATCATTAATTTTCAAAGCCTCATCGCCACCAAAACCGCCCGGATCTGGCTTGCC
>JAIRMO010000062.1 GCA_031258625.1 Spirochaetaceae bacterium
CGCGCGGCCCCCCCCTTCGCCACCCTGGGGCGGGCGACGCAGGCCGCGGCACTCACCTCCGCCCCGCCCGCTCCGGGGGCCAGACCCCCGCTGGCGGGCCCCCATAGGGGTTTCCTGTCCCCGCTAGACGGCCCCCTTAGAACGCGCGGCTCTCCCCTTCGCCTACCAGGGGCGGGCGAAGGAGGGAGCGGCCCTCTCTTCCTACCCGCCGCTCCGGGGGCCTGAAACCCGCTGGCGGGGGGGGGATTTGCCTGGTACTCCCTTATATGCTATAATCAAACAAGGAGCGGAACCTATGGCGGCCCCCATACAGTTTTTCGACACCGATGACCCGATTGATATTTGCCTGGACAATGTGTTCAAGGCGGTCTTCACCCGGAACACCCCCGGTTCCCAGAAAGCCCTTTCCCGGCTGGTTTCGGCTCTTATCGGACGGGAACTCTCCGTCATCACCATAAACGCCAATGAACCGGCCATTGACAACCTGCGGGACCGGCAGATCCGCTTTGATATCAACTGAGCCTGTTCCAAAACTAATTTACTGTGCGCTAACGCACACGGTTTTGGAACAGGCTCTTGGAAAAACCGGTCAAAAGCCCCGGTTTTTCCCTTAAATCTAAAGAGGCTGTTCCAAAAACTGAAGTTTTGGAACAGCCTCAACTGTAAAGCCGAAAACGGGGAATTGGTGAATGTGGAAATGAGCCTTAACCCCGATGCCTTTGAGCCGGTCCGCCTTGAGTTTCACGCAGGGAAACTCTTTACCGGCCAGGACATCCGGGGAAGGGATAAAACCTACGATGATCTCCAAGAGACCTATCAGATAGCGATACTGGTAAAAGAACGATTTTTCCCGGATGAGGATTTTTTCCACGGATTCGAGTATTATGATCCCCGGCGGCGGATTTCCCTGGGAGGGCGGAGCCGGATCGTGACGATAGAACTATCGAAGGTGGAAAGGGTCATAGAAAAGCCCGTATCAGCGATGAACGGAGCGGAACAATGGGCGGTATTTTTTCGGTATTTAACGGACAGAACAAAACGACAAAAAATAAACGAACTGGTAGAACAGGAGGAGGGCATAGCGATGGCAAGCCGGGAATTATTACGGATCAGCAAAGACGAAGTGGAACGGGCACGGCTGATGAGCGAATACAAATACGCGGTAGACACCCAGAGCAAAATCGTCCAGGCCAAACGGGAAGGCAGGAAGGAAATAGTTGATATGCTAAAAAGCGGCAGGTCCCCGGAAGAAATTATCAGGGATTTTAACTCCACATAGCCCGGTACCGGGCGCCGGGTCTGAGCCCCCCTTTGCCCGTATCGGCCGCAGATGTCGAAGGAGGGAGCGGCCCTCTCTTCCTACGGCCCGCTCCAGGGGCATAAAACCCCCTATGGGGGGGGGAGCAGGGAGTTCAGCTCCGCCTGGGCCCGGTCCCGTACCAGGGGCGGATAGACCCGGGCCGTAAGGGCCGCGAGGATTTTTACCCCCGTGTTACTGAGGGGGGGGCCGGAAAAGCGGCAGAGGGCCCCGGTTGCCCCGGCTATGGCCGTCAAAATCCGCTCGTCCCCTCCGGGGCGGGGGGGGATGAGCATGGCCGAAAACACCTTGAGGGCCACGCCGTCCGGGTCAAGGCCGATCCGCCCGATGGCTTCCACGGCGGCTATTTTAACCAGCGTTTCCTGTTCATAGTACAAAAGGGTTACCAGAAAGGGAATGGTTTCCCGGGAACCGATATACCCCAGGAGCTGGGCCCCGGCGATCCGGTGCCGGATATGGACCGGAGGCCGGACCGCGGACGCCCCGGGGGTGCGGATAAAACTCCCGGAGATCTCCATTAAATAGGCGGCATAGTCCCGTTCATTTTCCCCGACCCGGCCCGTGAAAATGTCCCGGCGGATCCGGTCTAAGTGGGGATCGATTTCCCCAAGCCCAAAGGAATAATCCCTCCAGGATAGGGGCGGCGGGACGCCGAGGCCGTAGCCCCCCTTCGGGAGAGCGGAGGAGGAGCCCCGCGGGGGCCCGGTCCGATCCTCCATCTGATAGGCGTAGAGGATCCAGTCCTCCCCGCCGGCATAGAGGGTCCCCTCGCCGCTCAAGGCGGGGAGCGCCGCGGCCCCCGTCAGTTCCAGTGTCCACAGCCGCCGGCCGTCTTCGGTAAACCCCGACGCCCCGGACCGGGAGAGTACATAGATCCCCCATTCGTCAAAGATCATCGACACCTCTTGTTTCGGAGCCACGGGAGCTCCCCCGGCCCTGAGGTGGCTCTCGGCGGTCCAGAGGATCCGGCCCTCGGAACCGGAGAGGAAAAGGACCCTGCCGTCGGCAAGGGTAAGGGCCGCCATGTCCCCCCGGCTCACCGCGGCCAGGGGAGGGGCGGGAAGGCTCGGGAAGGAGCCGGACAGGAGGGTTTGGTTCCCCCCCGCGTCCCGGCTGAGGATGTCCACGGTTCCGGCCTCGTAGAAGATCAGGACATCCTGGTTTTCCGTACCTCCCCCGCCGCCCAGGGGGGTTATTGCCGCGGGTACGGCGGGAAGGAGCCGGGAACGGGTTTTCCCAAAGGGGTCTATCGAAAGGAATTCCCCGTTTTCCAGAACCGTCATAAGCCCCCCCCGAGTATCCGCTAGGGGGCCCAGGGCAATGGGGGCGGGGAGGGTTTTCCCCCAGAGGGGGTACCCCGCGGCGGTATAACAGATCAGCCAATCCCCCAGGGGGATAAAAAGCCGTCCGTCCCAGCCGACAAGGACCGGCGCGGAAAGGGGGGCGTCCAGGTTCATCCGCCATAGTTCCCGCCCCACCCGGTTGAGGACGATAAAGGTTCCGTTGGTCCGGCATATATAATTGAGCCCTTCCCGGGATCGGGTGATATAGGGGGCCAATTTTCCCCCGGCAAAATAATCCCAAAGAAAGGTTCCCCGGCGGCTATAGGCTTTGAGGTTTCCCCCGTCCAATACCGTGACCACCGTTTCCCCCTCGACCGACGGGAGCCCCGTTACCATTCCCTCCAGGGCCTCCCGCCAGATAGGGGAAGTAACCGGGGAATCCCCATCCTGGCCGAGGAGCGGGGAAAGGGCCGTGATGAGAAGGAAGAATACCGAAAAACCGCGCCGCCGCATACCCTTCATCTTTTGAATACCGCCAGGGCTTCGATATGGGCGGTCTGGGGATAAAAATCGTGGAAGCTGAGTTTTTCCAGCCCATATCCCCCCCGGCATAATTCCCCGCCGTCCCTGGCCAGGGTGGCGGGATCGCAGGACACGTAAGCCAGAACCGGCGGCCCCTCCCGGATAAGCCATTGCCGCAGGGTGGCGGAAAGCCCCTGCCGGGGGGGATCTACCGTTATGAACCCGTAGGGGGCTTTCCCCCTTCCCCCTTGGCAGGCGGCCCAGGAATCCGCTTTTTTGGGGAAAAAGCGGCAATTAACCGGGGGAATGTTTTCCCGGGCCAGGTTGAGGGCCCGGTGGTTTTCCTCCACCAGATCGATCCGGGGAAAAAACTCCCCCAAAAAAGCGGCAAAGGTCCCCACCCCGCAGTAGATATCCGCCATGGGCAGGGAAGGATCCGCCTCCGCCGCGGCTTCCCGGAGTTCCTGAATGAGGGCCTCCAGGGCGTTTCCGTTGCTTTGGAAAAAGACCCCCGCATCCATCAGGAGTTCCCTGCCCAAAAGGGACGCTTTCCCCCGGGATATTCCCCCCTCGCATACGAGGGTGCTGCCCCGGGCATAAACGGTAAAACGGTCCTTGTCCGGCGGGGAGCGGAGGGCGCCCTCCGCCAGGGCCCGGCCTATCCCCGGATCGGCTACGGGGCAGCCGGTAACCGGGATGATTTCCCCGCTTTTCCGGGCCTTAAACCCCAGGCCCCTCCCGGGACGGGAAAGAACCGGGCGGTTTCTCCCCAGGGACCGGGGCAAAGGCCGCCGGGTTGGATAACGGGGCGTTATACAATGAAATTGCACCCGGTTCCGGTACCCCTCCGGGGCCGAGGGATGGACGGCCAACTCCGGGAGGGACGAAAAACCCCCTGACCGGAAAAAAGCCTCCCGGAGCATCCGGGTTTTTTCCTTTACCTGGGCTCCGTAGGACAGGTGTTGCAGGGAACACCCCCCGCAGCTCCCGTAGAGGGGGCAAAAAGGGGTCTCCCGTAACGGGGAAGGTTCGAGGATCTCCAGTAATTCCGCTTCGGCCCAGTCCTGGTGTTCTTCGGTTATCCGTCCGGTTACCATGTCCCCCGGAGCGGTCAGGTCCATAAAAACAGATTTTCCCCGATATCGGACTATCCCGGCCCCTCCGGGAACGATTTGTTCCACCGGGGCGGTAAAAAATTCACCCATTGCCATGGAATTCTCATTATATCATTATTGTCAGAACATTAATATAGGGAGTACAATGAGCCATGGATGAGTTGACTACATGGATATCCGGGGCCGATGGATCCCGGCTTTTTGTACGGCAATGGAAACCGGAGGGTAAGCCCCGGGGGGTGGTACATATCATTCACGGTATGGCCGAACATTCCCTGCGGTACGGGGAGCTTGCCCGGCGGCTCCGCGGCGGGGGATTTGAGGTTTGGGCCGCGGATATGCGGGGGCACGGAAAAACCGCGGATCTTGGGGTAAACGGACCGGAGGCCGGGGGGCTGCTGGGGCATTGCGCCGATCGGGACGGGTTTTCCCTGGTGGTATCGGATATTGAGGAGATCCATCGCCGTATCGACGAGGCCCGTCCGGGGCTTCCCCTTTTTTTGCTGGGCCATTCCTGGGGTTCCTTTATTGCCCAGGCGTATATCGAAAGGTACCGCCGCCCCTTGGGGGGATGTATCCTTTCGGGTACCCGGGGGCCGGACGGAATAAAGGTTGTGGTGAGTGTACCGGTTATGAAGACCCTTGCCTTTTTTCGGGGAGTCCGCAGCCGTTCTCTGTTTGCCCGGGCCCTGGCGGACGGGGCCTTTAACAAGTCCTTCCGGCCGAACCGGACCAATTTTGACTGGCTTTCCCGGGACGAACAGGTGGTGGATGCCTTTGTGGCGGACCCCCTCTGCGGTAAACTCTGTTCCGTGGGGTTTTACCGGGATCTGACGGAGGCCTTGAGCCGAATCCATAAACCCAAGGCCATGGAGGGGATCCCCCGGGATCTTCCCATCTATGTTTTCTCCGGAAGCGCCGATCCCGTGGGGGATATGGGTAGCAGCCCCACCACCCTGGTAAACGTTTACCGGTCCATGGGGATAACGGACCTGGAATTCGTGCTGTATCCCGATGCCCGGCATGAATCCTTAAACGAGACCAACCGGGAGGAGGTCATGGAGAACCTCCTGGGCTGGCTTTCCCGGCACTGTTCTCCCCAGGCAACGTGATGCGGATCCGTTACAGCGCCGAAAATAACGGCAGGCCGGTCAAAAAGGCGGTTGTTTATACCCAGGATGAACATGGGATCAATTTTGCCGATGTGGATACCGACGCGGTGTATATTACCGAACGGCTGCGGGCCAATGGGTATGAAACCTATATCGTCGGGGGGGCGGTCCGGGACCTGATGTTGGGTAAAAAGCCTAAGGACTTTGATATTGTCAGCGGCGCCAGCCCTTCCCGGATAAAAAAAATATTCCGTAACGCCCGGATCATAGGCCGGCGCTTCCGGCTGGTTCATGTGTATTTCGGCCCCAAAACCTTCGAGGTTTCCACCTTCCGGTCCCTCAAGGACGGCCCTACCAGCAACACCTTTGGGACCATTGAGGAAGACGTGTTCCGCCGGGATTTTTCCCTGAACGCCCTTTTTTACGATCCGGGGAAACAGGTGGTGGTGGATTATGTCGGGGGGATGAAGGATATCAGGAATAAACGGATCCGTCCCATTATTCCCCTTTCGGTTATTTTTAAGGACGATCCGGTACGGATGATCCGGGCGATAAAATACGCCGCCGCTACCGGATTTAAGCTGCCCCTGGGGTTGCGATGGAAAATTAAACGGCAGTCCCCATTGCTTGCTTCCATATCGCCTTCCCGGCTAACGGAAGAAATGCTTAAAATCATTCAGTCCGTCTCCGCGTGCCGGATCGTGGAAAGCCTTGAAGCCTTCGGCCTTTATGAATATTTACAGCCCGTTGCCTCGGATATGATGAAAAAAAGCGCGGTTTTCCGTATCCGGTATCTGAAAAGCCTGGCCGATTTGGACGGTACCGGAACTCCCGGGGAGGCCCTGGCGGCCCTTATCCGGGATTACTTGGAGGACTTTGTGGATTGGGACGGGGGGGTCGCGGAGAACTACAAAAATGCCTTTTTTGAGGCCCGGCGCTATGTGTTGCCCATAAACCCCCCCCGGATGGAACTGGATTACGCGGTACGGCGCATCTTTGGGGAACATGGGATAACCATAAAGAAAACCCACTTTATAGAACGGGGGAAGCCCCGGTTCTCCCTGGCCGAAGCTCCCGGGCCCGCGGAGATCTCCGAAGGGGAACCCAAAAAGAGGAGGCGCCGCCGCCGGGGACGGCCTCCCGGCGGCGGCGAGGGCGGCCCCCGGGAGGGGGCGCTGTAAGGGCCTATAAGACGGTAATGATTTGCAACTTGGGGAGAAACGGCGATCAAACCGCTTCTCCCCGCCCCGCCCGCCAGCGGGCTTTAGGCCCCCGCTAGACGGACCCCTGGGAACGCGCGGCGCCCCCCTTCGCCCGCCGCTGATGGGCGAAGGAGGGGCGCGGCCCATTCTCCCTGCCGCCCCGCCCGCCAGCGGGCTTTAGGCCCCTGGGGCGCGGACCCCTGGGAACGCGCGGCGCCCTCCTTCGCCCGCCGCTGATGGGCGAAGGAGGGGCGCGGCCCATTCTCCCTGCCGCCCCGCCCGCCAGCGGGCTTTAGGCCCCCGCTAGGCGGACCCCTGGGAACGCGCGGCGCCCTCCTTCGCCCGCCGCTGATGGGCGAAGAAGGGGCGCGGCCCGTTCTCCCTG
>JAIRMO010000083.1 GCA_031258625.1 Spirochaetaceae bacterium
TCCGGGGGTCCGGGATCTGGGCAAGTTCGCTTCGTATGTCCATTTTTCCCCTCCATCCCGTCCCTATCGGCTTTTTTCTTTTTTTCTTGAGAGGTTTTATAATGCGGTTGCCCTGTGGAACCCATGGCCATTCATTGACCGCCTTTCCCAGGAATGGTAAACTATAACGAGATACTGAAAAATGAACGCCGGAAACGGTTTGACGGAGTTTACCCTTGTTTCTGAAAAATCTTGAAATACTTGGTTTTAAATCCTTTGCCGATAGGACCCGGGTGGAATTTGCCGATGGGATCACCGCCCTCTTGGGGCCCAATGGCTGCGGAAAGTCCAATGTGGTGGATGCGATAAAATGGGTGCTGGGGGAGCAGGCGTCCCGGGCCATGCGGGCGGAAAAAATGGAGGACGTGATCTTTAACGGCACCGAAAACCGCAAGCCCCTGAACGTGGCGGAGGTAACCCTGACCCTGGCAAATGAGGCGGGGCTCCTCCCCCTGGATGTGAGTGAAGTTCAGATCAAGCGGCGGCTGTACCGGTCCGGGGAAAGCGAATATTACATCAACTCCCAGCCGGTGCGGCTCAAGGAGATCCGGGAGCTTTTTTGGGATACCGGGGTGGGCAAGGCGGCCTATTCGGTGATGGAACAGGGCAAAATCGACCAAATTTTGTCCTCCAAACCCGATGAACGGCGGTATTTGTTTGAAGAGGCCGCGGGGATCACCCGGTATAAGGTAAAAAGCGCCGAGGCGGAACGGAAACTGGTTAAAACCGAAGAAAATATGCGTCAAGTTGAGGGTATTTTAGGGGAAGTGAAACGTTCCTACGACACCCTCAAGGTTCAGGCGGATAAAACCCTGAAATACCGGTCCCTGCGGGAGCTGGTTTTTCAATACGAGTTGGACATTCAACTCCTGCGGCTCAAACAGTTTAAATACGACCGGGACGAGCGGATAGAGGCGCTGGAGAAAAAGACCCAAGAACGGGACGCCATCCGGGCGGAGATGGACGCCATCACGAGATCCCTGGAAGAAAACATGGACGTGGTAAATTCCATGGAAGAAAAACTCATCGAATATCAAAAAGACATCTACGGCTGGCGGTGGAAAAGAACGCCAAGGAAAAGGAAGCCCGGTTCCTGGGGGAACAACGTTCCGAAAGCAAGGCCAAAATAGCCCAGAACGAAGGCCGGGAACGGGCCATAACCGGTAAAATCGAAGAACTCACGGAAGACGCCGGGGAGCAGGACGGGGTAGTCCGGGACCTTCAGAAAAAAGTCCGGGACATCGAAGAAAATATCACCTCCTTTGAGGAAAACATCCGGCTTGCTTCTTCCCGGATCGGGGAAAATGACGCCGCGGTCAAGGGGAACGAGGAGGGGATTCTCCGGCTGGAACGGGAACAGGGGGAGTATGAAAAGGAGTTGGAGGGGATCACCGACGACATCGTGGCGGCTCTGGATTCGGGGCTCCGGGAAGCGGGATATTCCGCCGCGGAACGCCGGCAGGCCGAGACTGCCCTGGAAGAAGCCCTGGGGCGGCTCAAGACCCTCCTCGCGGGAAGGGAGGCCCTGCTCCGGGACCTGGAGGATGCCGCCGGCCGGGCGGATTCCGGGGGACCCCCGCCGGGGGATCTGCGGCGTATTGCCGGCAGCCTGGCCGTTGCCCTGGCCGATGCGGCGGGCCTGTCCGAAAAGGCCCGGACCCTCTTTGAGTCCTACCGGAAAAGCACCCCCGCCTTTATCGACGAGTTCCTTGCCCCGGAGGGGATCATCACCAAAAAACGGGCCCTGGACGGGAAGATCCGTTCCGCCAAAGAAGACGCCGGGGATCGGCGGGAGCGGATCGCCGCCCTGCGCCGGGAGAATGAGGAGCTGGGGGGCAAAATCAACGAATACCGGGCCACCCTGGAGGAACTCCGGGTGAGCCGGATGCGGATGACCACCCAGGCCCAGGCCGCGGAGGAGCAGGCCCGGCTGATCCGCCGGGAGCTTGCCGGCCAGGAGGGGCTTTTAAAAAACCTCCGGGACGAGCTGTTCCTGGACCGTAAACGGTTTGACGAAATAGGGGAGCGGATCTCCGATACCGAAATGGAGATCGCCGAAATGGAACGCCGGGGCATCCGGTTAACCGCCGACCTGGAGGCGCTGGAAAAGGATATAAGCCGCCGAAACGGAGACGTGGCGGGCAAACAGGAAACCATCAAAAAGCGGATGGCCCAACAGGCCAAAGTCCAGGAAAACCTGGAAAAAATCCACCTGGAACTGGTCCAGTCGGAAACGGAAATAAAAAACATTCAGGACAACTTTCGGGAAACCCATTCCCGGGATCTTATGGAATTTGAGGAGCGGATCTTTACCATCACCGCCCCGGCATCGGAATTCCGGGAGAAACTGGGCCAAGTCCGGGGGGAACTGCGGGACCTGGGGGCGGTAAACCTCATGGCCCCGGAGGAATTTGCCGAAACCAAGGAACGGTACGATTTCTTAACCAACCAGTTAAACGACCTTGCCAAGGCCAAGGAGGACCTGGAACGGATCACCGCGGAAATCCGGGCGGAATCCTCGGATATGTTTATGGTTACCTACAACAAAATCAAGACGAATTTCCACAATATGTTCCGCCGGCTTTTTGGGGGGGGCAAGGCGGCGCTGCGGCTCCTGGATTCCAACCATGTGCTGGAATCGGGAATCGAAATTTACGCCCAGCCTCCGGGCAAAAAACTTGAAAACATCAACCTCCTTTCCGGGGGAGAGCGCTCGATGACCGCCGTGGCCCTGCTTTTTGCCACCTATATGGTAAAACCCTCCCCCTTCTGCCTCCTGGACGAAATAGATGCGGCCCTGGACGAGCAGAATGTGGGCCGTTTTGTCCAGCTCCTGCGGGAATTTAGCCGGACCAGCCAGTTCATCGTCATTACCCATAACAAAAAAACCGTTGCCGGAGCGGGAACCCTCATCGGGGTAACCATGGAAGAATCGGGGATAACCAAGGTCATTGCGGTACGGCTCGAAAGCGACGGAGCCGGTTCCACCCCGGAATCCCCCGCTGCCGGGGAAGGCGGCTTTGAACAGGAGGAGGTGGAACCCGAGGAAGGCCGGGAACTCCCCATCGGCGTCAACGATCCCACCCTGGTAAGCGAGGCGGAACTGCGCCCCATAAAATCACAATTGGGAGCACGGAACGAAGCATGAAGGCTCCGTTTCTTCCGTTCCGGATCAGCCTCGTAGATTTGGGCGCATCCGGCGCAAGCGCCGGACCGGGCTATCCGCTCCAATCCCTCCTATGTTTATGTCAAGAGGCCAAAGCCTCCCATCAGCAATTCAAAGTATCAAGCCAAACCGCCCAAAAATTGGGGTATCGGTTCTCGGTTTTTTGAAAAACCCTATAAAATTATTGATAATAGCTTGAGTTCCAGTAAAAAGGTACAAAAATGTAGGATTTAACTAAGTTCGTCCGAATATCCTCCCCAAAAGGTATAAAAGATTTTGATACTTTGAATTGCTGGCCTCCCATCCCTTGCTATTAAGCTTATACAGGCGGAATTTTTTCACAAGCTGCTCTTTGGAGGCACCGGCGTAAAACTCCCGCCGCGTCGCCAGTACCCACATCAGCCCGATTATCCGCCACGCTATCGCACTTTTCGTTTTGCCTTTCCGTTCTGACAACTCGATAAATTTACTCCCTAACGCCCCGCCACAGGAACTCCGGTTTGCCGCCCACGCCGCCGGGACGACAATGCTTCTCAACGCCTTACACCCGCTCCGGGCTATATGCCCATACCGGTCTGTCTCGCCGGAACAATCCAGCACCGGAACCAGCCCCGCGTAGTTGGCCACTTCCCCCGCTGTGCCAAACCGGCTGCCGTCCCCCACGTATGCCAGAAACGCCGCCCCCAGGGCCGGTCCCACGCCCGGTATCGCGATAGTACGGCGACAGTTCGTTCTCGCTCACTATCGCATCTATCCGGGCTCCACATCGGTCCCGCTCCTGTTCAACCGTGTCCAACTGCCGCTCCAGGCTCGCCGCTCTTTCACGGTCGCAGGCGTTTTCCAACAGGTCCCGGACGGCTCCCCGGCTTCCCGTGGTCGCCATATGCCGTTTTTTCAGCCTCGTATGCCCCGCCTGGACCTATACCGCATGCAGACGGTTGATCAGGGCCGTCCGAGTACGGTTTATCCCCTGTTTATGCGCGATCAGCCCCCGCAGTTCCTCCTTTTGCTCACTGGGAAGACTCACCAACGGCATCTCCTCTTTGTACGCGTCTTCTTTGTCCGTCTTTCTCGCCGAATCCCCTATGACCCGCAAGCTCCGGGGGTGCAGGATATATACGGCGCATCCCACGGTTCGCTCCAAAAACCGCGTCAGCATGAACACATACCCCGACGCTTCCATCGCCACCGGGCCGCAGCAGGCCCGCCAACCACTTTCGGCCTGTGGCATCGCTTTTTATCCCGCTGTACCGCAGCGGTTTTGCTCCGTCGCACACGATACAAACTTCAAGGGTCCTTTTGGCCAGGTCCAGCCCCACATACCGTTTTTTACCTACTTCCATTTCAAGGCATCTTCCGGTTAAAATGAGGGAGGGGAGTCTTCGTACCTGCTTGAGGGGTATACCGAACTCCTATTCGCGGTAACGCGGTCTCACCGCGTTCCGCAGGTGTTTCTTCGGCGGCCGGTTACGGTTATTCTTGCGCTCGGGGTCTGTCCTGGCGGACCGTTCCCCCTCGGGGATTGTCAACCGGCTCCGGCTCCCCAGCCCCGTCGGGCTGGAGATACCCACTTCATACACATCATAAATATCTTGCGCGTTCCCTGCGGGAGCCTTTTTTTCCGCTAGACAAGCGGTAAGCAGGCGGCAGACGATTCTATGCGTTTATCCTGGGTTATGGTCGGGTCAAAAAGGAAATCAACTCCTTTGCGTCCTTGTCCGTTTCCGCCAACAGTTCCCCCACGGGATCCGTTTCCGGGTTCCCTATATGGTATTGGATTACCAGCAGGGGCGGCTGATAGGCAATTAATTTTCTCCACCACCTTTTTTCCACCCGAAGTTCCGCGGAAAGGATCCGATCCCGGGGAATAAAAATGGTTCTCTCCTGGGGAGGCTTGCCCCCGGTAGTCATCCTGGACAAGGTCTGAAGCCAGCCTTCGTGGGGAAAGTGATGAAACCGGAACCCGCCGTTGGTGGCGATGAGGAGCCCCCAGAGGGGATAGGGGTGTTCGGGCCAACCCGAAAGATACTTCCCCAAACCATGGGCCAGGACCTTTTCCCCATGTTGTTCTTCATATTCCGTCCAAAACTCAATCTGGGATTGATTTGTTTTTTTATTCATACTGTCCTCCATAAGCGACCATGATCACCGCTGTCCCGGCCCCCGCCGGTCGGCAATAAGGCGGAGGGAGGAACCTCCGCGGAGGCTCATTCGATGGGGGTATAAAACCAGAGTCCCGAATAAATTATGGCCGTCCCCCAGGCCTCCCGCTGACGGGGTTATAATTGGGGAGGGAAGGTATGTTCATCTCACGCTTTCCTTAATTATAAACCCTTTCATACCATGCCTTCTATATTAAATCACAAAAATATACTAGGATCAATTCATGATCACCCTGAATGTTTCCAAGAATTGGGTTATTCTTCTTCCCCTCCGGGTTAGGACGGCCCGGGTCATGGGGGATGAACTGGTCCGGTGCATCCGCCTGCTCCGAAATGCGGGGGGCTGTGTTTTGGGCGATCCCCCGGTGGCCGACGCCTTGGATTCCGCCCCGGAAGATATGGCCCCGGTCGTGGTGTTATATATCGAGGATGCGGGGAATGAAAAAAACGGGTTTTTCTGGCGGGCCGGTCAGGATCGGATTGAAATATACGGCAATTCCCGCCGGGGGCTCTGTAACGGGGTGTACGACTTTCTTAAAGCCCTGGGTTTCCGTTGGCCGGGCCCCGGCATAGAAACAATCCCCCCGGGGGATCCGGCCCGGCCCTGGCTGTTCCCCCTGGGGGAAGCCTGCGGCAAAGCCCCGTCCCGGGGGCTCCCGGCCCGGCGGCGCCTGGTCATTCCGGGGAACCGGCGTAACCGGGACGCCCTGATCCCCTGGGCCGCCCGGAACCAAATCGACGCCCTGGTGATCCCCCCGGAACAACCGGGTTCATTTTTCTCAAAAAAAACCGGCGCTTCCCGGGCCCAGGGGGAATCCTTTCGATCCCTGGCCGATCAATACGCCCTGTCCCCGGAAGTGGGGGGGTGGGCCCTTTCCCTCCTGGTGCCCCGGCGGTATTTCTTTCTTCACCGGGAATTTTTCCGCATGGAACGGGGAAAACGGACGAGGGAATTCAATTTTTGTCCCACCAATCCCGAGACCCTCGGGCTCCTCAAGGGGGAGGCGGAAAAACTATTCCGTTCCCACCCGGAGGTTCGGGTGTTTCATCTGTGGCCCGACCGGGGCCACGAAAAAACCTGGTGCGCCTGCCCCACCTGCCGGGCCTTTACCCCGGAAGAGCAGAACCGTATCGCGGTAAACTCCGCCGCCGACGTGCTTTTGGCGGTAAACCCCGGGGCGCGGCTATCCTATTACGAAGATTCCGAAGAACCGGGAACCATCGCGGTACGGGCCAATATGTTCCCCTGCGCCGGATTTATCCCCCCGCCGGATTAAGGGAGAGGGTCCGCTATATCCTCAGGGAGGGGCTGCTCCAGTTCAAAAATGACCGAATCCACCTTACGCCGCAGGGCCTCGGACAGATCCGGGTCCCCCAGGGACCCCGCCATTTTCCGTAAATAGTCCAGGGTTCCCGTCAGATCCGGGATCTCCCGGCCGGGGGAAACCGGTGATTCCCCGCCGGATGCCGGGGCAAGTTCCCGATCTTGGATCTCCTTAAAAAGGCCGGTATGTCCCTCCAGGGCGGCGATAATGTACTCCATACTGAGCCGGGCATCACTGCGTAAAAACATCTCCTTCGCTTTTGGGGGAAGCCCCCCGGTCATGGCCTTTAAATACCGCATAAGATTCAGGGCGGTTGTCGATGAGATGGACAGGCTGCCCGCGCCGGAATCTTTGTCCTGCAAACCCGTAACCGGGGACGCCTCCGCCGGGGCTTCCACGGCCCCTTCCCCGGTTTCTACGGCTCCGGATTGATCAATAGGATCAATAAGAAGGAATTCCGGCGGTTCATCCAGCAAAAAGGCCGTTTGGGCCTGGTCCGGGGGCATGGAAGCCCGCTCCAGGTTGGCCGCGGCCGCGGCGGAGGGGGGATTGGCTTCCAGGGCCTGCCGGAATTTTTGGATCCCCTCTTCGGTTTTACCCTGGCCGGCCAGAACTACCCCCAGGTTATTCAGGGCCGCCCCGTCGCCGGGATGATTTTCCAGGATCCGGGAAAAGGTCTCCTCAGCCTTGGGGTACTGCCCCTGGCTGAATTGGATGATCCCCAGGTTATTATAAGCCGGAACATACCCGTCGTCTAATTCCGCCACCTTGGCATAGGCCATGGCGGCGGCCTTGGCATTCCCCAGCCGCTTATGGATGGTACCAATATTGTAATACAAGGCGATCCTGGTGGGTTCCATATCAATGGTGTCCAACAGGGTCCCCAGGGCATCCTGGAGTTTGTCCTGCCGGCCGTAGATCACCGCCAGGTTGTTCAGGGCCTCTATGTCTTGGAGATCCTTTGCCACCAGGGTGATAAAATCCTCCCCCCCCTCGGTTAATTTATCCATCCTGGCCAAGGCGGCGCCCCGGAGAAACCGGACATCCCTATCGTCCGGAACCTTATCAAGGCAGAGGTTAAGCAGCCCTTGGGCTTCCGCAAAATTACCGGCCCGGAAAGCTTCCTGCGCCCGGGTAAATTCATCCTGTATATCACGAGAACTCATTCCATCATCCTTAAGGGCCGCGCGGACACTTCCCGGGAAAAAGGACCGGGAAAATCACCATTCAGCCGATCATAGGCGGCCACTGAAAAATAGTATAAAGTACCGTTACGCAATCCATCAAGACGGATCGAGGTACGTTTTCCCACGTCTATGGGGGATGACCCCAGAACCGCGGCATCGCCGAAATATTCGCCGGAGGACATGCCGTAGTAGACCACATACCCTCCCACTTCGGGGTCAGGATTCGGCCTCCAGGAAAGATCCACCGCCCCGTCCCGGGCAATGGCGCTTACCAGAGCCGGCGGGTCAGGGGGCGTATGGGGTTTGTAGATTATCCGGATTTCATCCAGGTACGGGGTGGTTTCCCCGTCCCCGCTGGGGTAAAATACCGCCGCGAGCTGGATAAATCGGCCCTGGATGGATCCGGGAAGTTCCCCGCCCGGCATAACCGGATGCCATTCCGATTCGTCATTGGTCCAGCTATAGGGGTTGTTTCCGGCCCGGATAAAAAATTGAAGAGCGGAATTGTCG
This sequence comes from Spirochaetaceae bacterium, assembly GCA_031258625.1. GTDB lineage: Bacteria > Spirochaetota > Spirochaetia > Treponematales > Breznakiellaceae > JAIRMO01. The sequence continues at coordinate 8,390 of JAIRMO010000083.1, forward strand.
GAAAAATGGAAGTTTTCCGTGCCGGTATAGTCGCGGTAAACCCGCCCGCCGGAGCCCGCGGTCCCGGAGCCGGAAAATCTACCCCCCAGGACTTCGATCTTGAGGACACGGGTATTACCCACCCCCAGGTCCAGGGGACGGGTCTCGGCGCGGCCCCCCTCCCGGGGGTAACGGGTCAAGGGAGGGGGATCGATATAGCCGCGGTAGGTCCTCAATTCATCGAGGATCCCCGTATAATGGCCCCCCAGGATCAACTGCCCCTCCCGGCCTATGACCGGACAATACACCTCCCCCCCTTCCCTGCCGGTGGAGGTGGCGTATACCATGCCCTCAAGTTTCCCGTTAACCAAATATTCCAACATTCCCGTGGCCGAGTCAAAGCGGATAAGGTGATGACTCCAGGTTTGGGGCGCCAGCGGGGAAATAGAACTGAGGGTAAGGGGGGGGCGCCGGACATCGGCGGGATCGGAAAAAAAATCCGTAAAGGTCCACTGGAGCCGGTTTCTTACGAATATACCGTGAATATACTGATAGAGGGAATCCCCCGGTTGGGTTTGCCGGACCGAAGTCCAGGAGAGGATCCGTTCCCCGTTTCCCGCGTTAAAGGGGTAAAGCCAGAATTCAATGCTAAAATCCCTCACCGCCCCGCCGGGGGAGGGGGATAAAAGGGCGTCCCCCCTCAGGGGAAAAACCCTCAGCTCCGATTCCCCTTCACCGGAAAATCGGGCCGCCCCGGTTCCTTCCTTGGCCCACTGCCGGTTTGCCGCCCCCAGGGTTGTTCCCGCGCTTACCCGGTAATTTCCGGTCCGGTCGGCAAACCATTCAGGACTTCCCTCGTCAAAGGAGAGGATCATGTCCGGGGGGATATCCAAAGCCGGCCCGGCTTCATCCCGGCTCCTCAGCGAACTGAGGGCTAATACCGGATTGGGCCGTATCAAGGGGATTTCGGTTACCCCTTTCCGTTTCTCCACCTGCTTCCAGCCGGAACCCGCCCCCAATACCAGGGTTTTTTCCCCCAACCCGTAGAGGCTTCCGGAGGCCATAAAACCGACCAAGAGGGAACTTAAAACAAAGACCGTTTTCCCCCTAATACCCCGGCTCGTCCGGAAAGCCATACACCACACTCCCCAATTAAAGCTACACTTCTATATCGGCAGGGGATAACCGGCACTTTAGCCCCCCGCCCCCCGCCAGCGGGTTTTAGGCCCCTGGAGTGCGGCCCCGGGGAATGATCGGCTCCCCACCCGGTAAAAGCCCGCGAAACATTGAGCGGGGCAAGCCAAAAGAAGCGGCACAGCGTAGGCCCAGGAAAGGCTACGGTGACGGAAAAAGGCTGAAGACCGCCTTCGAGGGCGATGAGGGCGAAGGAGGGCGCGGGGATTTTCCTGGGGGAACCCGCTCCAGGGGCAGGCCCCCCCCTATGGGGGCTAAACTTGACCCACAATTCAGATCTATAAAATACCCGTTTCAGGGCGGATCTTTTCCCGAGAAGTTTTCGGTTTGGGGAGGACAGGGGCGCCGATTCGGAATCCGGGGCGGATTAACGCCGTTTATCCGGGCGCGGGGGTGGGGAGAAGCGGGAATATGAGGGGGAAAACGGTTTTGAGTGTCGTTTCTCCATACCGGGGTCTGACCCCCGTGCCCGAATCCCCCCATCCCTCACCGGGCTCCTCCCCCGGCGCCTCCCCTTCCACTATCCGCGACCCATACCGGTCCCCCCAGATATGCCCGATCCGCCCCTCCGCCCGGTTGTACCGTTGGGCGAACACCTGTTTCAGCCACTTCATGATTGCGGGTAGTTCCAGCCCGTCCGCCGGCTTAATGTAAAACGTCAGCCAGTCGTCCTCCACACACAGCCCCCGGACCTCGAAGACAAACCGGCGTTTCGTCTCCCGGAACACCTTGGCAAACAGGGCCAGGGCCTTATTGGGGACAGTCGCCGCGGCGCCTGTCCCTAAGCGGAACAGGGGTTCCCGGTTGTTGACACGGGTACGGATTTCGTACCACACCCCTTGTTTTAATGCACGTAATGGTCTCATGGAGAATATATGGGCTTGACCAGCCGTTTTGCTTTAGTAAAGGGTTCAAAAAATTCAAATTCCAAACAAATTCCGCTTGAAATTTTTATGGGTCAAGTTTAGGGAGAAGACCTCCCGTCCCCGCGGCGGGGTTACGTTTACGGGGTCTAAGATATGCCGCGCCGCCGTAGTCAGTTCCGCCGGCGGAGGCGGGGATAGGGCGCATCCCGAAACCAATCCCGGGCGCGCCCCGGCCTCCTTTTCACGGAGCCCCCTCCCATAGGCGGTTACTTAGGGAACAAGGGAACCCCCGTTGGGGGCGGGGGTTGCATAAATATACGTTTGGGGTCTGACCCTTTACGTATATTTATGCAAGGAGTGGGGGGCGGATCCGCTGTGCGTATACGTTGCGGAAAAAGTCCGCCGGTTACCCTGATTTTCACGGATTAAAGAGGCTAAAACCAGCGTTAATCCGCGGATAAATTCTTCCAGTCTTGCGTTTAAGTAAACGCCTATGGGGCCCCCCTCCCCTCCTCTGTTTCCGTTTTTACTGGTACAGGGGCCCCAAGGCGGCGCAGGCCCGGTAGTCCGCCCCTTCCTGGTCCATGCCGAAGGCGTTCCAGTAGCTGGGACGGTAAATCCGGTCGGGGGCCACGTTGTGCATACAAACCGGGATCCGGAGGATGCTTGCCAGGGTGATAAAGTCCGCGCCGTTGTGGCCGTAGGAGACCGCGCCGTGGTTGGCCCCCCAGTTGGCCATCACCGAATACACGTCCTTAAAGGGCCCTTCCCCGGTGATCCGGGGGGCAAACCAGGTGGTGGGCCAGGTCGGGTCCGTGCGGAGATCGAGCTTGTCGTGGACGTGGTCCGGGATGGTAACCGTAACCCCCTCGGCAATCTGGAGTACCGGGCCCACCCCCTTCACCAGGTTGAGCCGGGTCATGGTTACCGGCATACCCCCTTCGGTGAGGAAGTCCGACGAATAGCCCCCGCCCCGGAAATAACCCAGGCTCCCGTAACGCCATTGAACCGCGTCCAGGCAGGCCCCGGCCTCATCCGGGGCGATCTCCCAGAAGGGTTTCATGGCGGGTTTGCCGTCCTTCCGCTGTTTGCCGGTACCGTCCAGGGTGGTGGCCCCGGAGTTGATAAGGTGGATAAGGCCGTTGGCCGCGCCCCCCTCGGGCTTCCAGCCGCTGACCCGTTCAATCGCCGCGGGGCTCCAGTAGGTCCGCACGTCGGAGAAGATCTGGGCGGTCCCGGTGAGGAGGTGGCCGAAGAGCATGGAGACCCCGTTAAGGCAGTCGTTCTCGGTGGCCACGACATAGGGGGAGCGGATGCCGTTCCAGTCAAAGGACGAATTGAGGATCACCTCCATGAAGTCCCCGTTGGGGAAGTGGTCGGTCCACTGCCGCTGTCCCTGGAAACCCGCCGCGATGGCGTTATGCCCCAGGGATTCTTCGATCAACCCCTTCCGCCGCAGGTCCGGATTCCCCACCATCAGGTCCCGGACGATCATGGCCATTTTTACGCAGGTCTTCCAGGCGTCATCCTTACGCTTGCGGCTGTGCTGTTCCTTGGGGGGGTTGTTATCGGGCCCTTCCTTACAGTTGGCCCGGGTCCAGGCCAGAGCCCGTTTGTATTCCGCGTCGGAATAGATCCCTTCCTCAAAGCGGCGTACCAGTTCCGACATATCCACATACTCGTTCCGCATCCCCAGATACTCCTGGAAGAAGTCCGCGTTGGTGATGGAACCGGCGATACCCATGGATACGGATCCGATGGAGAGATAGCTTTTGCCCCGCATCCAGGCGGCGGCCAGGGCGGCCTTGGCAAAACGGAGGAGCTTGTCCCGTACATCTTCGGGGATGGTCGCGGTATCGGAAAGATCCTGGACATCCCTGCCGTAGATGCCGAAGGCAGGGAGCCCCTTCTGGCTGTGGGCCGCCAGAACCGCGGCGAGGTAGACCGCGCCGGGCCGGTCGGTGCCGTTAAACCCCCAAACCGCCTTGATGGTTGCGGGGTCCATGTCCATGGTCTCCGACCCGTAACACCAGCAGGGGGTTACCGTGAGGGTAACCGCCACGTTTTCCCGGGAGAATTTGTCCTGGCATGCGGCGGCCTCCGCCACCCCCCCGATGGTAGAATCGGCGATGACACATTCGATGGGCAGTCCGTTGGGGTGCTTCAAGTTTTCGGTGATGAGTTTCGCCGCCGCCCGGGCCATACCCATGGTCACTTCCTCAAGGGATTCCCTGACCCCCCGGCGCCTGCCGTCAATGGTCGGCCTGATTCCGATTTTCGGTACCTCCCCCCGGAAACGGTTTACCGGAGCGTTTACCTTGAGATTTGATACGTCAGCCATAGTTTCCTCCAAAAAAATGAATTACGGCCTTTTCAAAAGATCCCATTTGAAAAAGGCTCAATTTGTATCCGGTTCGGTTCCCCCGCTGCGGAAGGAACGTGCGCCCTCCCTCTTCTGGGCGCATTTCCGGCGCACGCGCCGGAAACCGGGCTTTCCGCTATAATACGTTTTGACAGGTTTTTCCTGTCAAAACGTATTCCGCTTCTATCCCTTGCGCGTTTCCCGCCGGAGCCTTTTTCCCCGCTCTGAAAGCGGTAACCAGGCGGCGGCCGATTCCTTGCGCCTATCCCGCCGCCCCCGGGGTCTTAAAAAAGGCCCCCCCGGTGGCGGACGATCCGCACCGGGAGGCGGATGATCCGCCCCCCCCCGGTTTCTTTGGCCGGTTCCGCGCCCCCCTGGGTTCTTTTCAGGGCGATCAGTTCCAGGAGCCGCCGGACCGCCTGTTTCCCCATGCCCGCGGCGTCCTGGACGGCGGTGTACCGGCACGCCGGCAGAAAGGGGGTGTAGGCGGTTTCGTCAAAGCCGGCGATAACCATGGCGTTCCGCTCCCCGGACCGGCGGTCTTCCAAGAGCCGGCGTTCCATCCCCAGATGGACCAGGAGATTCACCGCCACCAGGGCTTCGGGGCGGCGGCGGAAGTTCAGGATGGCCCCCATCCGCCGATAGCCGTCTTCTACGCCCATACCCCCCAGGCGGATCCAGTCCGGCTCGGGCCGGATACCCCCCTCCGCCAGGGCGCGCCCAAACCCGGCAAGCCGCTCCCGGGCGGTGGATATGGTGATGTCCCCCCCGACAAAGGCGATCCGCCGGTACCCGTCGGCGAGGAGGGCCCGGGTAAGCTCGAACGCCCCGGCTTCGTTATCCGAAAGCACCGCGTCCAGGTTGACCCCCTCCACCAGCCTGTCCACCAGTACCACCGGAACCCCCCGGGCCGCCATAACCTTGAGGTGTTCCCCCCGGGCTCCCGCGGGGATGACCACCATGCCGTCCACCATACGGTCCGTCAAAACGGAAAACCGTTTTTTTTCCTCTTCCCCGGAATTGGCGGAACAGGCGATAAGGAGGGTGTACCCATGGGCGTCCAGTTCCCCTTCCATCCCCTCCGCCAGGTCCATAAAAAAATCATTGGCCAATTCGGGGGCCACAATGGCAACGGTCCTGGTGGAACGGGTCTTGAGGCTTCTGGCGGTGTGGTTGGTACGGTACCCCAGGGCCTCCACCGCGGAATGTATCCGCCGGCGGGTAGGTTCGGCCACCCGTGCCGCTTTATCCGGCGCCAGGGCCCGGGAAACCGTGGCTATGGAAACCCCCGCCGCGGCAGCCACATCCCGTATGGTCTGCCCTTTCATATACCCTCCGATGTAATCGTTTACATTACCCTAAACCGGGATTACCCCTTTCTTCAGGATGATGTTCCCGTATTTTACCGTTTCCCCGGTCATCACCACCGCATAGGCCTTTTTAGTACGCTCGTAAAAGGCAAACCGCTCGATCAGCTCCGGGGCGGGGGTGCCGGGCCAGAAACGTTCTATCACCCCCCGGTACGCGGCCTCCACCGAGGGATCCGCCGTATCCCCGGCCATAACCTGCATCATCATCACCGGGCGGGGAACCGCGTAATCCAGGTTTATCAGCTTGAGGATCCCCTCAAGCAGGGCGGGAATCCTGATGCCGTCTGCCCGGATCACCCGGGAATTACAGGTATCCCCCGGGAAAAAGGCATCGGCCAACACCAGCTCATCCCCATGCCCCATACGGAACAGGGCGTCCAAAAGCTCGGGACTAATCACCGGCGACACTCCAATCAGCATATACAACTCCTCCTTTGGGCTGTGGCCCCGGGCCCGCGGCCCGGATAACGGGTTTCCTACAAACCCGCCCTATGGTATTAAAGAAAAACGCCAAGACGAAACGCACGGAGCTTATTCGAAAACCGCGGTTTCCGAATAAAGCGGGGGATGAACCCGGCGCCGGGTTAAAGGGATGGTCCGGAAACAGCCCCGCCGTACCTGTCTATGATCAGGCCATACAGGGAATTTGTCAAGAGGAAATGTAAACGATTACAGTATTTTGTTGAAAAAGTCCCCATAGGGGGCCCGCCAGTGGGTTTTATGCCCCTAAAGGGCGGATTACTTGAACACCCGGCGCCCCCCTCCGCCTCAGAGCCGGCCGTCCCCGCCCCGCGGCCAATGGGACGCGCTATGCCCCCCCCTGAAGGAGCTTGCATAAATATACGTCCGGGGTCTGACCCTTTGCGTATGTTTATGCAAGAATAC
>JAIRMO010000118.1 GCA_031258625.1 Spirochaetaceae bacterium
GTCTGACCCTTTACGTATATTTATGCAAGGAGTGGGGGGCGGACCCGCTATGCGTATACGTTGCGGAAAAAGTCCGCCGGTTACCCTGATTTTCACGGATTAAAGAGGCTAAAATCAGCATTAATCCGCGGATAAATTCTTCCGGTCTTGCGTTTAAGTAAACGCCTATAGTGTTAAACCCCCATCGAATAAAAGCAAATGAGCCACGATACGCTATATATGGGGCATGGGGTCAGACCCCAGATGACAGATATGGTGTGCCATATATGGGGTATGGGATCGGGCCTGATACGACAGATATAGTGCATTGGATATAATGGAGGGATGTCCCGGAGTCAGACGCCGTTCCATGCTTTGCATTTTTGGAATTCCCGGAGTACGCCCGTTCCCACATACAACAAAATGGATTATACTAATAATAAGGAACGTGGACAAAGCGGCCGGGGGGCCGTCTTTTTAACCAAAGGGTACGGCGCCAAAACACGATGTTTGAAACCGCCGCGGATAAGTATGAAATATATTGAAGTGCTTTTTCGGCTTGCCGGGAGCCTCGGGCTTTTCCTCTACGGGATGAAGGTGATGAGCGACGGCATCCAGCAGGCCACCGGGGACCGGATGCAGCGGGTTCTGGGTTTTATGACCGGGAACCGCCTGGCGGGGGTTTTGACCGGGGTGGGGATTACCGCCGTGATCCAGTCTTCATCGGCGACAACGGTCATGGTGGTGTCCTTTGTGAACGCCGGCCTCCTCACCTTGACCCAGTCCATCGGGGTGATCATGGGGGCCAATATCGGTACCACCGTTACCGCCTGGATCGTCTCCCTGGTGGGCTTTTCCCTCAACATCTCCACCCTGGCCGTACCTGCGGTGGGGATCGGCTTTATCCTCAAGATGATCCACCGGAAAAGCCGAACCCTGGGGGAGGTACTCATCGGGCTGGGGCTGCTCTTCCTGGGGCTGGATTTCCTGACCAAATCCATACCCGCCCTCAGCGCCGGGGCCTTTGGCTTTGTCGGGGCCTTTTCCAATCTCGGCTTCGTCTCCACCCTCCTGGGGACCGGGGTGGGGATCGTCATCACCCTATTGGTCCATTCTTCAAGCGCCGCCACCGCCATCTTCCTCACCATGACCTTTAACTCGGTGATCGAATTCCCCATTGCCGCGGCCATGATCCTGGGGGCCAATATCGGCACCACCATCGACGCCGCGATGGCCTCCATCGGGACCAAAACCACAGCGAAACAGGCCGCCCTGGTACACATCCTCTTTAACGTGATGGGCGCCATCTGGGCCCTGATCTTTTTCCGGCCCCTCATCGGCCTGGTGGACCTTATCACCCCCGGGGGAATGATCGGAGCGGGGGTTACCACCCATCTGGCCATGTTCCACACGGTTTTCAACCTGATCAACACCCTTGTTTTTCTGCCCTTTGTCAGGCCCTTTGCGGCCCTGGTAACCTTCCTCATCAAGGGGGAGGGAGAGGCCCCCGGACCCTACAAGCTCAAATACCTCTCGGGCTCCATTCAAAATACGCCGGAATTCAACATCCTCCGGGCTGAAAAGGAAATCCGGGACATGGCGGGGATCGCCTCCTCCATATTTGCCCAATTCAGGGCGGCCCTGGAAAATATCGATGAGGAAAAGGCCGTTGTCCTGGTGGAGGGTCTTAAAAAGAAGGAAAACCTCGCCGATGAAATGCAGGAAGAGCTGGCCCGTTTCCTGATTGAGTGTTCTTCCCATCCCCTTAATCAACGGTCGGAACGCCGCATATCCCAACTGCTCCGGGTAATAACGGAAATAGAGGATATGATCGACGATTGTTACGGCCTGAGTATCATCCTGGAACGGGGGATAAAAAAAGAGCTGATTTTTAAACAAAAGGAAATGGAGGCCCTCTCCCCCTATGCGGGGCTGGTGGAGAAATTTCTTGCCTTTGTCCAGGCCCATTTGGGGACCCTCTTTTCGGAGGCGGAACAGGAGTACGCGGCGGAATTGAAACGCCAAATTCACCGATCCCAGAACAAACTCCGCAAGTTGGGGCGCAAACGGATCGAGGCCGGGGAAAACGTCAAAACCGAATTGCTTTTTATCGACATGGTCCGGCGCATAGAAAAGCTGGGGAACTACTGCTACCATATATCCGAAGTCCTCAGCTCCCGGTAACTCGTATCCGCTCACAATTACCCGCGGCTTTTTGGAATTTGGGCGCATCCTGCCGCTTCGCGGCAGGACCGGGCTATCCGCTCTAATAGGGTTTGACAGGCAAAGCCTTTCAAACCCTATTCCGCTCCTATCCCTTGCGCGATCTTGTCCGCCGGCCCCCATTGGGGTATACTTTTATACAGAGGAGTCCCCATGACCGCAAACCGCGAATACAAAGACAGCCTCTTTGCCTGGCTTTTCAGTAACCCCGACACCCTCAGGGAACTCTACGGGGCCTTGTCCGGCGTCCCCCTCCCCCCGGACATCCCCATCCTCATCAACACCCTGGAACGGGTCCTCTTCAAGGACCGGATGAACGACATTTCCTTCCTCGTCGGCGATGTTTTGGTGGTCCTCATCGAACACCAATCAACCGTCAACGAGAATATGCCCCTGAGGCTGCTCCTGTACATCACCAAGGTTTACGAGTCCCTCCTCGGTGAAAAAAACATCTACCGGAGCCGGCGGCTTTCCCTGCCCTTACCTGAGTT
>JAIRMO010000143.1 GCA_031258625.1 Spirochaetaceae bacterium
AACGCTGATTAACTTGACGCTAACCATCGTTGCCCTATTATTTTTCTCGTTTTTCTACGAAAAACTGCGAAAAAACCACATTAAAGGAGCGCCGATTTATTCTCGATTGAATAAATCAGCGCTTCCTTAGGGGCCGCGCCGCTCCTAAATATGGTCCCAACTATCAAGCCGTCTCCCCAGGGCGGCGGTTATTATCCCCAAAACCAGGGCCCGTACCTGCCGGAAGGATTCCCCCTCCGGGATATACCGGGACAGAAGGGCGGGGCTGAGGGATTCCACGGTTTTAAGCCAGCGCCGCCCGCCGGGGCCGACAGCCAAAAATTCCCCCCGGGGAGCGCCCTGGTTTTGTTTCGGGGAAATTCCCCCGCAGGAGGCGCACCGCAGGCCGCCGTCCCCGGGAGAATACCATAATACTTCATCCGGCCCGGCTTCACAAGCGCAGGAGGAACAGCGGCCCAGGGAAGGGCGTATCCCCAGCAATTCCGCCCAGTTCCATAAAAAATGAATGCCTATCCGGGAACCGGTTCCTTCATCGGCCCCTTCCAGGGCGTCCAGGGCTTTGTCGGCGAGGGACAGGGCTTCGGCCCAGTTGCCGCCCCCGCCGTGGGAGGCCAAAATGGTTTCCGAGAGGGAAAGGGCGGCCATGGATCGGTAGTAGGTTTCCCGGATTCCGGGCCTCCAGGAAAGGACATCAAAGTCGGTTACCTTCCGGGCGTCCCGGACCGGATCATGGTAAACCCACAGGGTTCCCCGGTGAAAGGGGGCCACATGGGATCGGAGGCGGCTTTTAGGCCCCCCAAAGAGGGTGGCCCGGAGGATCCCCTCCTCGGCGGTGAGGAACCATGCCTCCCGGTTGGATTCCCCCGCGGCCCTGACCCGGAGGACCAGGGCGGAATAGGTAAAGGTCCGGGCCATACCTACCGGAGATCCAAGGCAAAAACCTTGCTGTTCCGGCGGCGATCGTAGTTCTTCCGCCGCTCCGGGGGCAGGCTCTCCACGGAACATTCCTTAAAACCCAGGGACTCAAACCAGTCGTGGGTCCGGGTGGTCAGGACAAAAACCCGGCAAAACCCCTGTTTTACCGCCCGGTCTATAAGGAAGCGGACAATACGCCGGCCCAATCCCCGGTCGGCATAGGCCGGGTCCGTGGCAATGGCGGCGATTTCCCCCTGCCCTTCCCCCTCGCGGTGGAGGGCGCCGCAGGCATGAATAGACCCGTCTATTTCAAAAACCACATAATCGGCCTTTTTTTCCTGTATGGCTTCGGAATTCCGCCTTATCAGAATCCCCTGCTGCATTAACGGCTCCATCAGCCTGAGAACATCCGGGATGTCCGCGGTTTTAAGCCCCCGGATGGCCTCATATTCATCGGCGTACACCATGGTCCCCGCCCCAAGGTTGGAAAAAAGCTCCCGCAGTACCGCCCCTTCTTCCCGGCCGTCGACGATGTGTACCCGTTCCACCCCGGACCGGGAGGCCCGGAGGGCCAGGCGGAGTTCCGTTAGGGGTTTGTCCTCAGCCCCCTCCCCCCGGGGGGGATTTAATTCCAGAAGGGCCTCCGCCTCCTGGGGGGTCAGCCGGATGATCCGCCCCCGGCTGTCCAGCTCGGTATTTTCCGGTATCCTATACGCCCCCTTTTTAAGCCCCTGATCTACGGAAACGATAAAAAGTTTTACCGCCCCCAGGGCAATGGAAGCCTCCAGGGCGATTTCATCGCTGGGCACGTTGTAGGGCTTCCCCGAAGGGCTATAGCCGATACAGGGGAGGATGGGGACCATCCCCAGGTCGAGGACGCGGCGGATGGAATCGGTGAGGATCTTGTCCACCGTTCCGGTATACTCCATGTCGAGCCCCTCCACTACCCCAAGGCCCCGGGCGCGGACAAAGTTCCCAATCGACGCGTCCACCGCGCCGGCGGAAAGGCCCGTCATAAACCGGGTGGCCGTATGAAAGGCCGCCATGACCACAAAGGGGATGGCCTCCGCCGTGGTAATCCGGGTGGAACCGGCGTACCGGGAGGTTATGCCGTATTCCCCCAGCACCGAATCGATCCGCTCCTTGGCGCCGGGGACTATCACCACCCGGAACCCCGTTTTTGCCAGGAGGGCAAGGTCCTTCATCAAATAGGGGAAAAGGGGATCCCCGGTAACGGGAAAATCGATCTTAAACACCATGGTGGAGCCGTAAAAACGGCTCTGGTAATAAAAGGCTTCCCGGACCAGGTCCATCTGGGATACGGATTTATTCATCCGGCATAACTCCGCATATTAGAGGCTGCTTTCCCAAAAACTAAAGTTTTGGGGAAGCGTCTATAATTAGTAAAATTTTCTAAAGCATACTATATTTTTAACAAATTCTATAGACCTTGGACGAAAAAATCATTATCCTATAACAAGGAGTTTCTTCCAAAACTTAAGTGTTGGGAAAGGCTTTGAAAAAAGCGGCCCGGCTTAAAAGTAAGCCGGCCTGTTTCTCTTAAATCCCGGGCTGGGGTTTCAAAATTCGACGTTTTGGAACAGCCTGAGGTAAAAAGCAATTTTTGCTTTTTTATTTTATCAATCATAAGTTTAAAGATGCCGGAACAAAGCGTAGTCCCCATAGATCAGATCCTTCCCCCCAAACTATCCCTGGTAGCCCTCATGGGCCGCCCTATTTTCCCGGGGATCTTTACCCCCATTATGATTGGGAACCCCGCGGATGTAAAGGTCATCGACGATGCCGTGGCCGGGGACGGGCTCATCGGCCTTGTGATGTTGATGAACGAGACCGAATCGCCGGCCATCGGCGACCTCTACAAGGTGGGTACGGCGGCAAAAATCGTAAAAAAAATAAACCTCCCCGACGGAGGGGTGAATATTTTTATCTCCACCCTTAAACGCTTCAGGATAAAAAAGTCCCTGAACCCCGCAAACCCCATCGTGGCCGCGGTCGCCTATTTGGAGGATGAGGAGGATAATACCAGTGAGGTGAAGGCCCTGACCCGGGCGTTGATCAGCGAAATGAAGCAGATTTCCGAAAACAACCCCCTGTTTTCCGAAGAAATGCGCCTGAACATGATCAACATCGATCATCCCGGCAAGATCGCTGATTTTATCGCCAGCATCCTCAATATAGATAAAACCGAGCAACAGAAGATCCTGGAAGTCCTCAATGTCCGCAAGCGGATGGAACAGGTTCTGGTTTTTATCAAAAAAGAACAGGAATTGCTGCGGATCCAGAAAAGAATCCAGAAGGAAATCAACGAAAAGATAGAAAAATCCCAGCGGGACTATTTCCTTAAGGAGGAGCTCAAGGCGATCAAAACCGAATTGGGGATGACCACCGACGCGAAAAGTTCCGAATACCAGCGTTTTAAGGAAAAGATCGACGCCTTTAAGTTTGAGGGGGAGGTTAAGGAGGCGGTCGAACAGGAGCTGGAAAAACTCAACCTTATGGACCCGAATTCCGCGGAATTTACCGTAACCCGGAATTATCTGGATGTGATTGTAAACCTCCCCTGGAACAACCCGGAACCGGAAAATTTCGATCTGACCGATGCCCGGGAGATTCTGGAGAAGGATCATTACGGCCTCAGGGATGTAAAAACCCGTATCGTGGAATACCTGGCGGTTCGGAAACTGCGGCGGGACACCAAGGGGTCCATCATTTGCCTCGTCGGACCGCCGGGGGTGGGTAAAACCTCCCTGGGAAAGTCCGTAGCCCGGGCCCTGGGGAAGCAGTTTTTCCGCTTCTCCGTGGGGGGTATGCGGGATGAGGCGGAAATCAAGGGACACCGGCGCACCTATATCGGCGCCATGCCCGGAAAGATCATCCAGGGCCTTAAAATCGTAAAAAACAAGGCCCCGGTTTTTATGATCGATGAGATCGACAAAATGGGGGTGAGTTTTCAGGGGGACCCCGCCAGCGCCCTCCTGGAAGTCCTGGATCCGGAACAGAACAGCAGCTTTCGGGATCACTACCTGGACCTTCCCTTTGATATATCCCATATTTTCTTTATCGTTACCGCCAATACCCTGGATACCATTCCCCCTCCTCTTTTGGATCGGATGGAGATTATTCAGCTTCCCGGTTATATCGATCAGGAAAAAATCGAGATCGCCAAACGGTATCTGATACCCAAAAGCCTGGAAAAAAGCGGCCTGAAAAAAAGCCATGTAAAATATTCCCAACAATCCCTGCTTCATATCGCCAATGGGTATGCCCGGGAGGCGGGGGTCAGGAATTTTGAAAAAAACCTGGACAAGATCCACCGGAAACTGGCGAAGCAGATCGTGGAGAGCGAAGAGTTCAAGGCCGGGAACAAAAAGGACGGGGGGGAGGGCCCTCAGGTCAAAGGGGCTTTACCGGAAAGCTCCCCGGAGCGAAACGAGGCCGTTCCCCCGGGGCCGCCGGTTAAATTTACCATAGACAAAAAACTCATCGAAAAACACCTGGGCAAACCCCTCTTTCCTGAAGAAGTCCTAAAACGGGCCGACCGGCCGGGGATGTCCGTGGGCCTCGCCTGGACCAATATGGGGGGAGACACCCTGGTGATCGAAGCGATTTCGGTGGCCGGTAAGGAGGGGTTCACCCTCACCGGCAAAATGGGGGACACCATGAAGGAATCCGCCACCATCGCCATGACCCTGGCGCGGAAACTGGGGGCGGAGCGGTACGGGATCGACACCGTGTGGTTTGAGAAAAACCATATCCACCTCCACATCCCCGAAGGGGCCACCCCCAAGGACGGTCCCTCGGCGGGGATCACCATGGCTACGGCCCTCCTTTCCCTGATACGGAACCGGGTTATCACCGATAAAATGGTCATGACCGGCGAACTTTCCCTTACCGGCCAGGTTCTCCCCATCGGGGGGCTCAAGGAAAAAACCATCGCCGCCCAGCGTAATAAGGCCCGGCATATCATCATCCCCAAGCAGAACCTCCGGGATCTGGACGAGATCCCCGATCACGTAAAAAAGGGGATCGAATTCCATCCCGTGGAACGGTTTGAGGAGGTGTTGGCCCTGGCCCTGCCGGATTAAACGCCGTGTATACCCATCCCAAACTCGCCGCCTTTACCCATACCTTGGAGGCCCTGTTCCATGAGGTCGATGAGGCCCTGGAGGAGAAGTGGGGGGATCGTTTTTCCCCCCACCCAAACCGGCCCAAGCGGGGGGAAACCGGAAACCCGGAGGCGGACGGCCTTTTTGAACTGGCCCCGGATTTTACCCCGGGAATAGGTTCGGAGCGGGGCCGGGGGTACATCGTGTCCTTCCGGATCGCCACCCTTGAACCGGTTCAGCCGGTCCTTTTTGAGGCTTTTATGGAAGAAGCCGCCGGACAAATCAGGGAAAGGCTCCCCCGGTATTTCCCTGATCGGAATCTTGAGGTGGTCCGGGACGGCAAACGGTTCAAAATCATCGGGAACTTTTCCCTGGGGGAGGCGTAGCCGGGGATAGGGGCGGGCCTGTACCTCCCGGATTACGCGGCCTCTTCGTTTTTGACCGGATGGGGGGGATGCGGCATAACAGAGGGTCAGACCCCAATGGGGGGGGAAGTGGCGTAGTAGAGGGGTCAGACCCCAATGGGGGGATGCGGCGTAGCAGAGGGGGGTCAGACCCCGGATAAGGGAAGCGGCGTAGTAGAGGGTCAGACCTCGTTGGGGATACGGCGGAATAGAGGGGTCAGACCCCAATGGGGGGAAGCGGCATAACAGAGGGTCAGACCCCGGATAAGGGATGCGGCGTAGCAGAGGGGTCAGACCCCAATGGGGGGGATGCGGCGTAGTAGAGGGGGGTCAGACCTCGGATAAGGAAAGCGGCGTAGCAGAGGGGGGTCAGACCCCAATGGGAAAAACGGCATAGCAGGGGGTCAGACCCCCTGGGGCCTATACCTCCTGTTTGGCCAGGTATTCCCGGGCCAGGGGGTCCCCGGGGGCCAGTTCCAGGACCGTGCGGAAAAAGCCCGCGGCTTCGTCGTCATTCCCCGATTTAAGGGCCAACACCCCCAGGTTGGAGATAATCTTGACATTTTCAGGATCCGTCCGCAGGGCCCTTTCCAGTTCCTGCCGGGCGGCCCGGTAATCCCCCAGTTCCATGAGGCAGATGGCCAGCTCGTTCCGGGTGTCGCTGTTGTCCCCCCCCAATTCCAGGGCTTTCCCAAAGGAGGCGGCCCCGTCCGCCCAGCGGCCCAGGCGCCGTAACGCCCAGCCCAGGAGAAACCAGCCGTTCCAGACATCGTACCGGCGCTCCAGGAAACGCTTGATCTTGAGGAGCCCCTCCTCTTCCTCCCCCTGGCGGATACAGTCGTAGGCCGCCCGGAATTCCCCGTCATCCAACCCCCGGATCTCAATCTCCCGGACCAGGGCTTGGGCCTTTTCCTTTTTTTCCGGGTTATCCGCCAGGGGAATATAGGCGGAAAAACAGTCCCGGGCCTTGGAAAAATCCCTGAGTTTCATGAAGAAAAAACCCGCGTTAAAAAGGCCGTTGGGATAGGGGGGGCTCAGGCTGAGGACCTTCCGATAGACCCCATAGGCCGCGGCGTTTTCCGCTTCCGCCTCATCTTCCATGCCGGACCGGGCCAGGGCATCGGCCCGGTTTTCTAAAATAAGGGCCCGGTTGAGGAGTATTTCCGGGGCATGGGGAAAAAGCCCGGTTAAGGCCGCCAGGATCTCCAGGGCCAGATCATAATCCCCATTACCGGCCTTAAGAATCGCCGCCTCGGACAATTCCCGCAGGATATTGGGTTTGACGGAGAGGACAAACCGGCGGTAATAATCGGCGTCCTCGTCGTCGGGATCTTCTCCGATAACCCGGATCATGCCCGAAAGGATCATCTCCCAAGAGAGGTTTTCCAAATCCAGGCCCGTTTCCCCCGGGGCCAATTCCACCGGGATGGGTATGGAAGGATCGATAGCAAAGGTCCCCTTTGACTCAACCTGTCCCCGGAGGGATTCGGGGACCGATAAAAAAACGATACGATTAGAAACGGCGGCCTTTCTCATGTTGCTCCGGAAGCTAGTTTTTCCGGGACCTTAGCTTTTGGGGGTTCTTCCGGGGGATGGTCTTTATCCGCCGGCCCGGGGTGGGGTTTGGCCGCCGGGGGGGGCGCCGCCGCGGCATTCTCCGGCTGGCGCCGGGTTTCGGGGTGGGAGTCTCCTCCCCGGTTATCCACCCGGATTTGGCAAAGAAAATCATTGAGCCGTACCTTATACCCCATGGGCACCGTGGCTTCATTAAAAAGCAGAACCAGGGCGAGTAATTCCTTTCGCCCTTCCACAAGATCCGCCCGGATAAATTTCCCCCGGATAAGATAACTCTCCCGGGGATCGTCAAAATCTATCCGCAGGGCCGCTTCCTTTTCTACCAGGAATTTAGCTACCCCCATCATGATGAATTTTGCCCCGGAAAAGGAAATGTCCCGCAATATACAACGCCGGGGCACCCCTTGGATAAACGTGGCGGTCTCCTTGGAAAGGAGCCGTAATTTTCGGATGGAATCCGCGGTAAGGAGGACCCGTTCATCCCGGCGTTTAGTCGAATTGACATTGGCGTCCAGCAGGCGTCCCATAATTTCGATAAGATCATCCGGGGGGCGCTGGGTAAATTGAAGGGTAAATATAGCCATTTCCTTGGAATCGCCGTAGGGGGCGTATCCCACCGAACGGGCGGCCACAAAAAAGGTAACCGGCGAATTGGAATCGGCATTTTTAAAACTCAACCGCAGGCTCGCCGAATTATTGGCCTGCCTGAGCTTTTCAACGATGCCGGATTTGACATTTGCCACCACCTTGGCGCCTTGAAAAGAGGAAGAAAATACGACACACGGCCAGAAATCGCCGATACATTTAAGATACACCTGCTGGGTAATCATCCCCGTAACCTGAATAATTTCTTTGGTAAAGGTTACATCAATGGATTTATACCGTTCATAATACTCGGTTATCTTTTGACTGGTTAAAATCCCCATTTCCCTCATTATAAAGCCTTTTGAGAGCTACGTCAATTAATGGATTGCTGTTGCTGAGGATTCTGAACGTTCAATTTTTCGGGCCGTTTCGTTAAATGCGGAGGCTCTATACGCTTTACCCTTTCTTAAAACTCAAACTTTCCCCGCCGCCTTCGGTTATATCCGCCGTAACCCGGTCCCCTTCTTTGATTTTTCCGGCGATGATGACCTTTGCCAGGGGATTTTCCAGATCCGCCTGGATGGCCCGCTTCAGGGGCCGGGCGCCAAAAAGGGGATCATAGCCCCGTTCAACGAGGAGTTCCCGGGCCGCCGGGGTTACCGTAAGGGTGATCTTCCGTTCCGCCATCCGCCCTGCCAGGAGTTTCAGTTGAATTTCCACGATTTTGGCGATTTCCTCCCTGCCCAGCCGGTTGAAGATCACCGTCTCATCGATCCGGTTCAAAAATTCCGGCCTAAAGCACTGTTTGAGGAGTTCCGTCAAGGCATCCTTGATATCCTCACGCTCTTTCGCCCCCAGGATCAGATCGGAGCCCAAATTACTGGTCATGATGATGATCACGTTCTTAAAGTCCACCACCCGCCCCTGGCCGTCGGTAAGGCGGCCGTCGTCGAGGATCTGGAGGAACACGTTAAACACCTCGGGGTGGGCCTTTTCGATTTCGTCAAAGAGGATCACGCTGTAGGGCCGCCGCCGTACCGCCTCGGTGAGCTGCCCCCCCTGCTCATACCCCACATACCCCGGGGGCGCCCCGATAAGGCGGCTCACCGAGTGTTTTTCCCCGTATTCGCTCATATCTATCCGGGTGAGGGCCTTTTCGTCGTTAAAGAGAAAGTCCGCCAGGGTTTTGGCCAGCTCCGTCTTACCCACCCCGGTGGGGCCCAAAAAGAGGAAGGACCCCAGGGGCCGGGCCGCGTCGGAAAGCCCCGCCTTATTCCGCCGGATGGCGTCCGCCACGGCCTCCACCGCCGCCTCCTGGCCGACCACCCGCTGGGACAGGACCCGTTCCAAATCCAGGTATTTTTGCAGCTCCCCGGAAAGCATCTTGGAGACGGGGATCCCCGTCCAGGTGGACACCACCCGGGCGATATCCTCCTCGCTCACCTCCTCCCGGAGCAGGGCCTCGTCCCCCCGTTTCTCCTCCATCTGGTCGGTGAGGGTCTTGAGTTGTTTTTGGGCCTCGGGGATCCGGCCGTGTTTAACCTCCGCGGCCTTGGATAGATTACCCTCCCGCTCATACCGGGTCTCTTCTATTTTGAGTTCCTCGATCCGCTGTTTGAGCGCCCGGATCCGGTCTATATCCTTTTTTTCGCTTTCCCACCGGGCCTTCATGGCGTCCCGCTCGGCGCCCAGGTCGGCGATTTCCCTTTCCAGCTTCCCCAGGCGATCCCGGGAGGCCTCGTCCTCTTCCCGGGACAGGGCCTGCCGCTCTATGGAAAGCTGCAGCAGTTTCCGTTCCAGCTTGTCCAACTCCGTGGGCCGGCTGTCCAGTTCCATTTTGAGGCGGCTCGCGGCCTCGTCCACCAGGTCGATGGCCTTGTCCGGGAGGAACCGGCTGGTGATGTACCGGTCCGACAGGGCCGCCGCGGCCACCAGGGACTCGTCCTTGATCCGTACCCCATGGTGTACCTCGTACCGTTCCTTAAGCCCCCGGAGGATGGCGATGGTATCCTCCACCGAGGGTTCCGCGGTATACACCTGCTGAAAACGCCGTTCCAGGGCGGCGTCCTTTTCGATGTGGGTACGGTACTCGTCCAGGGTGGTCGCGCCGATACACCGGAGTTCCCCCCGGGCCAGGGCGGGCTTGAGGAGGTTGGAGGCATCGGTAGCCCCCTCGGCGGCCCCGGCCCCCACCAGGGTGTGGAGTTCGTCGATAAAGAGGATGATCTTCCCCTCGGAAGCCTGGATTTCGTGGATCACCGCCTTGAGGCGTTCCTCAAATTCTCCCCGGAATTTCGCCCCCGCCACCAGGGCCCCCAGGTCCAGGGCGAGGAGCTTCTTCCCCTTGAGGCCCTCGGGTACGTCCCCCGCCACAATCCGCCGGGCCAGGCCCTCGGCAATGGCGGTCTTCCCCACCCCGGGCTCCCCGATGAGGACCGGGTTGTTCTTGGTCCGGCGGGAGAGGACCTGCATCACCCGGCGGATCTCCTCGTCCCGGCCGATGACCGGGTCGAGCTTTTCCAGCCGGGCCAGGGCGGTCAGGTCCCGGCAATATTTGTCCAGCACCTGGTATTTGTCCTCGGGGTTTTGGTCGGTGATCCGGGTGTTTCCCCGGACCTGCTTGAGGGCGGCGAGGATCCCGTTTTTGGTTACCCCCGCTTTCTTGAGGAGTTCCGCGGTCTTTCCCTCCCCCGCCGCGATGGCGATGAGGATGTGTTCGGTGGAAACGAATTCATCCTTGAGGGACGCCGCCTCAGCGTCGGCCTTGGCCAGGACCTTGGCGGCGGCGGAAGAAAAGTAGAGCCGGGCCGCCTCACCGTAGATCTTCGGACTTGCCGCGGCCAGGGCTTCGGTCTCCCGGATAATCTGGGGGGCGTCCACCCCGATCCGATCCAGAATGGGCAGGACTATTCCATCGGCCTGCCTGAGCAAAGCGAGCAGTAAATGTTCAACTTCAATCTGGGAATGATCTTCTTTTTGCGCGATGGCGGAAGCGTCGTTTAACGCATCCTGGGCCTTGATGGTCAACTTTTCATAATCCATATCTATAAAATAAATAAAGAAGACCTAAAATGACAACCCCCCCAGGGGGTTTTAGGCCCCCGGAACAGGGCGGCAGGCGGGAGGGCTGGTTCGCGCCGGAAATGGAACTCATCCCGTAAATTCCCGCCTTTAGTTCGGCCTGTTATACCAGGCTGCCGGCGGGTCTCCTTGTTGAAAGTATAATACAAAAAGAAAAACATTATAGAAGCAAATGGAGGATTTTATTGGCCGTTGACACCTACAGATAACCCGCCGCTAGTAGTTTCTCCGTCTTTTTAATATAATACAGAAATAATTTTATGGAAGGGAGCAGCGTGTATGCGGATAGCCACGGACATCGGTGGAACCTTTACGGACCTGGTGGCCCTGGACCAGTGGGGAAAGGTGTATACGGTCAAGGGGGATACCACCCCGCCGGACTTTGAACGGGGGGTCATTCAGGTACTGGAGAAAAGCGGGATAGAACCCGCCGGAATAAGCGCCTTTATCCACGGCACCACCACCATCATCAACGCCTTAACGGAACGGAAGGGGGCCAAAACCGGGCTTATCACCACCAAGGGTTTCCGGGATGTGCTTGAAATCGCCCGGTGTAACCGGCCGGATCTCTTCAATTTAGTTTTCGCCAAGCCCCGGCCCTTTATCCCCCGGTACCTCCGCTTTGAGGTTGAGGAGCGTATGTCCCCGGAGGGCGAGATTCTGGCGCCCCTGAATCGGGAAGACCTGGCCCGGGCGGCGGAAGCCCTCAAAAAAGAGGGGGTGGAAGCGATAGCCGTCTGTTTTATCAACTCCTACGCCAATGATATTCATGAGCGGCAGACCGCGGAGGTTTTGCGGGACCTGCTGCCGGGTGTTTTTATCACCCCTTCGGCCCAGGTAACCCGGGAATGGCGGGAGTATGAACGGACCTCCACGGTCGCCCTGAACGCCTATGTGGGCCCGGTGGCGTCCCGGTACATCCGTAACCTGGAACAGGAATTGGACAAGGCCGGGCTGCGGGGGGGTAAATTTTTTATGCAGTCCAACGGCGGGACCACCCCCTTTGGGGGCGCGAAAACCACTCCCATCAACATGGTGGAGTCCGGGCCGGTGGCCGGGGTTTTCGGCGCCGCGGTCCTGGGGAAGGCCCTGGGGGAAGGGCAGCTTATCGCCTTTGACGTGGGGGGGACCACCGCCAAATGTTCCCTCATTGACCGGGGGGAAGTGAAGATCACCACCAGCTACCGTATTGAGCGGAACGACCGTAATGCCGGGTACCCTATTATGATTCCCGTGGTGGATATTGTGGAGATAGGAAACGGCGGCGGTTCCGTCGCGTGGATCGATGATACGGGTTCCCTCAAGGTGGGGCCCCGGTCCGCGGGGGCCTTGCCCGGCCCGGTGGCCTATGGCCGGGGCGGCCTTGAGCCCACCACCACCGACGCCTGCCTCGTGGCGGGGCGGCTTTCCCCGGCAAATTTTGAAGGAACCGTGGATATGGCCGCCGTGGAAGGGGCCCTGGCGGAGCGGGTGGGTAAACCCCTGGGGATGGACGCGAAAGAGGCGGCGGTGAGCGTTATCCGGGTGGCGGAATCGAATATGTACAACGCCCTCAAGTTAATATCCGTGCGCCGGGGCTACGACCCCCGGGACTTTACCCTGGTGGCTTTTGGCGGGGGAGGGCCCATGCACGCCGCTGCCCTGGCCGGGGAACTGGGGATCCGTAAAATCGTGATTCCCCTGGCCGCGGCGGTGTTTTCCGCCTGGGGCATGTTGATGACCGACATCCGCCACGACTATATCCGTACCAAGATCAGCCTCCTCAACGAGGCTCCCCCCGAGGAGCTTGACCGTTTGTGGGAGGCCCTGCTGGTAACCGCCCGGGAGGATTTTTCCGCCCAGGGCGTGACGGATATGGCCTACGACTATTACGCCGACATGCGTTACGCCGGGCAGGAGCATACGGTGAAGATCCAAACCCCCGCCCCGTCCTGGGACCAGGGGGCAAAGGCGGAAATCGTAAAACGGTTTCACCAAACCCATGAGCACTACTATACCTACCGGCTGGAGGGGACGCCCGTGGAGATCGTCAACCTCCACCTGGCGGCCCACGGGCGGATGGATAAACCGGAACTCCACAAGCTGCCCCTCCGGCAGGGCTCAACCGCGGAGGCCGTGAAAGAGCGGCGACGGGTGTATTTTACCCGGGAGGGCTGGCAGGACACCCCGGTGTATGACCGGGAGGCCCTTTTCGCCGGGGCGAAGCTGGAAGGGCCCGCCCTGATCGAAGAAAAGGCCGCCGCTACCCTGGTAGGGGCCGGTCAAACCCTCCGGGTGGATGAGTACGGGAATCTGATTATAGAGACGGAGGTGAAATAATGGCTGTGGTTGATTCGGTAACCCTTGATATTGTAAAGGACTCGCTCATCGCCATCGGGGACGAGGTGTTTTACGCCTTTGCCCAGACCTCGATGAGCCCGATTATCTACGAAACCCTGGATTACGCCTGCGGTATCGCCGACGCCCAGGGGGATCTCCTCACCCAGGGTAACGGCGCCTGCGGTTTTATCGGCATGATATCCCCGATGATCGGTGAAATTATCCGAAAATTCGGCAAGGAATCCATGAAGAGCGGGGATATTTACCTCATCAACGATCCTTACCTGGGGGGCGGGACCCATCTTTCCGATATCGGCATGGTGATGCCGGTGTTTTATCAGGGGGAGATCATCGCCTTTGTGGGGAACAAGGCCCACTGGTCCGATGTGGGGGGCATGGCGGCGGGGTCCTTTACCACCAACTCCACCGAGGTGTTCCAGGAGGGGCTCCGCTTTTCCGGGGTAAAGCTGGTGGACGCTGGGGAGATCAACCCCACCCTGACCGAGATCATCGGGGTGAACGTGCGGTTCCCCGTTTCCGCCAACGGCGATATGTGGGGGCAGATAGCCTCCCTCCGGACCGGGTTTACCCGGCTGGTGGAACTCTGCGACAAATACGGCAAGGAGGTCCTGCTCAAGTCCATGGCCCGGCTCATGGATCAGGGGGAGATGGCCGCCCGGTCGCGCCTGGCGGAAATGCCCCGGGGGGTTTACGAGGCGGAACAGTTTATGGATGATGACGGCCACGGCAACCTGGTGAAGATCAAGGTGAAGGTAACCATCGATGACGGGGGGTTCACCGCCGATTTCAGTGGCAGTAGTCCCCAGGTGGCAAGCCCCATCAATACCGGTTACAGTTCCCTCTGCGCCGGGGTCAAGGTGGCCTACATGTCCATCATAAACCCGGGTCTTTCGGTAAACGACGGGGTCTTCCGTACCATGCGGGTCTTCGCCGGGGATGGTTCGGTGCTGAAATGCGACGCCCCGGCCCCAACGTCCTGCTACTTCGAGAGTATGCTCTACGCCCTGGATACGGTCTGGAAGGCCCTGGCCCCGGCGTTCCCCGAATACCTGGGCGCCGGACACATGCTGTCGGTATGCGCGGTGATCCTCTCCGGGGTCCATCACCGTTCCGGCCAGCCTTTCCTGATCGTGGAACCCACCGGCGGCGGTTGGGGCGCCTCCCGGGGAAAGGACGGCGAGGTGGGCCAGTTCTGCGTGGGGGACGGGGAAACCTACAACGTACCGGTGGAGATGGCGGAGGTCCGTTACGGCATCCGCATTGACGAATACAGCCTGCATACCGACGGCGCCGGCGCAGGCGAGTTCCGGGGCGGGTCCGGGGCGGTCCGGACCTATCGGGCCCTCACCGACGGCCAGTTCTTCTCCGCTTCCTTTGGGCGTAATAAATTCCCCGCCTGGGGCGCCGCCGGGGGCAGGGACGGCTCCTATAACTACTTTGAATTTATTCGCGCCGACGGCAGGGTAGAGGGCCCCATGGGCATAAGCGCCCAAACCGTTCTGAACAAAGACGATGTAGTCCGGATGGTAACCTGTTCCGGGGGCGGTTACGGGGATCCCAAAAAACGGAATCCCGAAAAGGTACGGATGGACGTAAAAAA
>JAIRMO010000230.1 GCA_031258625.1 Spirochaetaceae bacterium
CCCTTGCCTTTGGCTAACGCTTCCTACTACCAAGCGCGTAGCGGACTTTCACCGCCGAGTTACTCCCCATGCCGGGCGCACACGAAGATACCCAGGAGCTTGCTCCTGGGTTCTTCATAGATACCGGCGCGGCAATGATCAAGATGGGGTAGTCCCCGGGCGCTAAGGGGATGTGAGGGTAAACCGGACCGGGTAACGGTAGCGGACCGCCACGGGGACGCCGTTGGATTCCGCCGGGGTACAGCGCTGGTTCCGGAAAGCCTTGGCCGCGGCTTCCCCAAAACCCCGGCCGGCGGGGGTCTCTTTGAGGATAATGACCCGCTGGACCACCCCTTCCCGGTCAATAAAAAGTTCCAAAATCACCGATCCTTCGATCCCCGATCGCTGGGCAATAGGGGGATAGGTCAGGACTTTTTTGATGGCCCCTTCGGAAAATACCGGTACCTTGGAAATTTTGTTCTGAGCCAGATAGGTTTCCGGTTCCGGGGCGGGAACCGGAGCGGTTATGGTACCGGGCTCCGCCAGGGTTTGTTCCTCCGGCACCTCTTCCACCACGGTCATATTTTCCGCGATGGTTTCCACCGCGTTTTCGACAGCCGGCGGCGGGGATTCCGGGGGCTTCGGCGGCGGCGGGGGAGGGGTCTCCTCCTGAACATCCACCAGTTTCATCACCGAGAGGGGTGGTTCCGGGTCATTTAGGGAAGGTTCGATGGAGATCACCCAACAGAAAAGTATCAGCCCATGGACAGCGGCGACGAAACAAAACAAGAGCAGGCGGAGGAGGCTGGGCTTAGGCATCTTTCACCACAAAACTCACCACCCGGTACTGGAGGATCTGTAAAATTTTCAGGACCCGGTTAATATGTACAAAGGGGGTGTCCCGGTCGGCGATAAGGTGGATCCGGGTGTCCGGGGCGTTCCGGTAGAGTTCTCCCACGGCGATCTCCACTTCCCCAAGACCGCAGGGGGTACCGTCCAGGTAAACGGAACCCTGCCGATCTACCCAGATCTCCAGGTTTTTTTCGGCGCTTACCTTTTTAGCGGTCTCCCCTTCGGGATAGGCTATCTTCACCTCCTTGCGGTAGTTTATGAGGGATACCAACATGATAAAGATGAGGAGGAGGAAGGCCACATCGGACATGGCGTTTAGGGGTACGATTAATTTTTTTCTCTGCCGGTTAATTTTCACTTTTATGGTTCCTGAGCATTTTCATCCTTCATGGTAAAAGAAAAAGAATCTACCCGGAGCTTTTGGGCCAGTTCCACAAAAGAAACCACCCTTTGCCAGGGGGTTTGGGGATCCACCGTGAGGATCACCGCCAGGTTGGGGTTGGTTCCCAGGGCGGATCGGATTTCCTGTTCCACCGCGGCAATGTTCCTGGCTTCCCCCTGGAACAGCAACCGGCCGGAACCGTCCAATTCGTACCGTAAAAGATCCTCCTTGAGGATGAACCGGGTGGAATCCCGGGCCGGGAGGTTCATTAAAAATCCTTTATTAACATTAAAACCGGCGATGACGATAAAATAGATGATTAAAAGGAAGGCCAAATCGCTTAAGGCGCTTGAGTCTTCATGGGGATCTTTTTTCCGCCGGCGGAGTGTCATGGATTTATCCGGTAACGGCGCCGGGTTCCGGCGCTGGAGGGATTTCGGCGCCGCTAGAGGCTATGGCCAATTCCGTGATAAGCTCCGAGCAGGCCGCTTCCACCTCCGCGGCAAACTTATCCACCACATGGGTAAGCAGGGAGTGGGCTACCATGGCGATGATGGCGATGATCAAACCGAAAACCGTGGTGATCAAGGCCTCGTAAATACCGTTGGCTACAATTTGGGCGTTTACCTCGGTGGCCTCGGCGATGGATTTAAAGGCCCCGATCATCCCCGACACCGTACCCAGGAAGCCGGTCAGGGGGGAGAGAGAGCCCAGGGCGGTGAGGAAGTTGAAGCCGTTTTCCAGGGAATTGATGCAGTTCAGGGCCTCGGTTTCCACCGCCCGTTCCATGAGATGTTCGGAAAGCCGGGACCGGTTAACCAGGGTCAAGAGGATCCGGGCGCCGATCCGGCGTTTGGACAGGGCCATCAAATAATCCCGCGCCCCGGGAATATCCCCGGTTTTGATATAGGTCTCTACCCGTGTTTTAAGGTCCTCTACCCGCAGGTTATGGTACAATACGTAGATAGCCCGTTCCATGGCAATGGCGATGGTGGCAATGGAGAAGCCCAAAAGGGGCCACATAAAAATGCCCCCCATTTGAAAAAAGGTTAATAACGAAAACCCTCCCGGTTCGCCATTCATAGATACCTCACTTGACTTTTATAAGTTGAATTTCTTCACCAAAAAACGCTACTATTCGATCCCATTCGTATTCCAGATATATCCAGGAAGCGGCCTCTTCCCAATCCCGAAGAAGGGTACCCGAATTCCGCAGCTTGTACAATTCCTCAGGGAAAAGGGATTCGGTATAGGTTGTATTCCACCGGATGTCTTCGCCCCTGGTCCATACCGCCCCGGTTTCGTTCCAGGTCTTGGGGCGTTTCCCCGGAGAGACCAGTTCGGGAAACAGGATGGGCTTCCAGTATTTTTCAAAAGACCTCTGGCCGGTAAAACCCGGGACCTTTTCCCGGGAGTACATCCACTGGACGAGGGCGGCGATCCGTTCCTCCCGGTTACGCAGGGCTTGGAGGGCCTGATCCCCAATAATCCGGGTGTCTTTCTGCCGGATCTTCCCCCCGGTTATATCCAGGGGTTCCACGGGTCCCTCCAACCGCAGGGTTGCCTGGTTCCCCTCGACCCTAAAAACACCGTCCCCGGAGAGGTCCCGGGTAAATTCGTTCCACCCCATGAGGTTGGAAGAGAGGACTCGCAGGGAATCAAGGCGGAACCCCCCCGCTTCGGGGGCGGAACCGATAAAAATCAGGGCCGGAATCAGTCCGGGAGAAATGGTGAGGTAGGGATCGCCCCTTTTCCCCCGGATTTCCCGCACCTCAATTTCCCCCAGAGGTCCCGTTGAAAGGCTACGGTACCGGGCGCGGGTTT